>WTIQ01000237.1:4465-8891 GCA_011525185.1 Paracoccaceae bacterium
AATAAAGTCAGTGGCACAAGCAATTTCACAGCCCCCCGCGTAGGCCGCCCCGTTGACCGCCGCGATGATTGGAATCGGACAATTGACAATGGCGCGGATCATTCGCTCAAAGACAAGATGCTGACGCTCCCAATCGTGATCGGACATCCCGTCACGTTCTTTCAAATCTGCCCCCGCACAAAAGGCGCGTTGCCCCGCTCCTGTCAAAATGATGCAACGCGTGTCCTTGGGATCAAGAGAGAGCGCTTCAAAATACGTCATAAGGCCACGGGCAAGCTCTGTGTTAAAGGCATTTGATCGATTGGGTCTATTAAACGTCAGGCGCACGATAAAGGGGCGCGGATTTTCAATAAGCAGATCGCTAGACTGTTCGGCTTGCATGGTCGTTCCTAAGCTTCTGTTGCGCTGGATATGCGTTGTCAAAACATCCCTCTGACAATATCTGGCGCACAATCAAAGGCGAATCAAGCATAACACCTGGTGTTTTTCATTGAGCGCGATACGAGAGATTAGGCGAGAGCGAAACGGCTTTATTTGAAAGACGCCTGCATAAAACCCCGCTCCCATTTAGAAATAAGGGCCGCGTTATGCACAGGTCTTGTGCATAAAATCAGTGCGGATAGGAGAGAACACCGCCTCCGATTGGCACAGATACCCCTGTGGTACTAGCGCAGGAGGTGGGCAAGCCACAGGCCACCCGCATGGCAAGATAAGCAAAGGCTTGGGCCTCCAACATATCACCGTTAAGCCCTGCGTCCTCTATTGGAGATACAGGGCATTTCAGTCCCGCCGCGATCATCTCCATAATAACAGGATTATGGCGTCCACCGCCCGTCACCAAAAGTCGCTCGGGCGGTTTGGGGCAAAAGTCGACACCTATCATGACACTGGCGGCACACATGGCACTCAGCGTTGCAACAGCATCGTGCTCTGAAAGCTCGCTCACAAGCTCGAACATGATCTGAAACGCATCCCGATCCAAAGACTTGGGCGGTATTTTGTGAAAATACGGATCTGCTAAGAACAGTTCGAGGGCTCCATCAGCGACTCGGCCTTTCGCCGCTTTTGCACCGCCCTCATCCATCGCCACACCAAAGCGATTTTGCACAAAGTCATTGATGGGCGCATTTGCTGGACCTGTATCAAACGCGAGTAAAGCCCCCTCCTCTTCAGGCCGTGATTTTCTGGGATCGATCCAAGTCAGATTGCCGACGCCACCAAGATTTAAAATTGCAAAAGGCGCGTCTGCACCCATCCATTTCGCACAAGCAAAATGAAAAAACGGAGCAAGCGGAGCCCCTTGACCACCAAGGGCGACATCTGCACTTCTGAAATCCCAAACCACGGGTGTTTCAAGGCGGTCTGCCAACGCTTGACCATCGCCAAGCTGATGCGTGCCCTGTCCCTTGGGATCATGGGCAAGTGTTTGACCATGAAACCCGCATAAGCCCACCGAACCCAATTGCGAATAGATCTTAGCGTGACTTTCAAGGATCACCGCAGCGGCTTCGTCTAAACCCGCATCCTCTGGCCATTTCCCAAGCGCCCCGTGCAAGACATCCCGCTCTTGTGCGCTATAGGGGCGATAAGCCGTCTCCCCAAAGTCAAATATCCTTTCCCCATCGGTGACAAGGGTTGCTCCATCTACACCATCTAGTGAGGTCCCCGACATGGCACCTGTAACGGGGGTTGGCTTTTTCTCAAACATGGTCTTTCCCTCAAGGCCTCTTAGGATTATAGGCAAATACGACAGATTGAAATGGGGCTGAGTATGAGTTTCACGCCGAAATCCGACTTTTTACAAATCATGATCGAACGCGGCTTCGTCGCCGACTGCACTGATTATGAGGCGTTGGACCAAGCACTGATGCAAGGGACCCTCACAGCGTATATCGGATATGATGCAACGGCAAAATCGCTCCATGTGGGTCATTTGCTCAACATCATGATCCTGCGCTGGCTTCAAAAAACGGGGGGGCGGCCCATTACGCTTATGGGCGGAGGCACCACTAAGGTCGGTGATCCTTCGTTTCGCGCGGATGAACGCCCGCTTTTGTCTGCGGAAGCTATCGATGGCAACATCGCCTCGATGCAAAAGGCGTTTTCCAAATACCTGACCTATGGCTCTGGCCCTAATGATGCATTGATGATCAACAATGCGGAATGGCTGGATGATTTGAATTATCTAGCCTTTCTGCGCGATATTGGGCGGCATTTTTCTGTGAACAGGATGCTGAGTTTTGAGTCTGTAAAATCAAGGCTTGATCGTGAACAATCGCTGTCGTTCCTTGAATTTAACTACATGATTTTGCAGGCTTATGATTTTCTTGAGTTGCACCAGCGATATGGCTGTCAGTTGCAAATGGGTGGATCGGATCAATGGGGCAATATCGTCAATGGCGTTGATCTGGCGCGCCGCGTCGTCGACGGGACTGTTTTTGGCCTCACATCACCCTTGTTAACCACCTCTGATGGTAAGAAGATGGGAAAATCTCAAGGTGGCGCTGTGTGGCTAAATGGCGACATGCTCAGCCCCTATGAGTTTTGGCAATTTTGGCGGAACACAACGGATGCAGATGTTGGACGTTTTCTGAAGCTCTACACTGAATTACCTGTGGAAGAATGTGAGCGGCTCGCTGCCCTCGAAGGGTCCGAAATAAACGCGGCCAAAATCATTTTAGCCAACGAAGTGACCGCGCTCCTACATGGTCGAGAGGCGGCCACAAAAGCAGAAGCGACCGCGCGTGAGGTTTTTGAAAAAGGCGGCGTGGGTGACGACCTGCCCACGGTGCTTCTCTCCGCCCAAGACGTGGGCAACGGTATGTCTATCGTTCAATTGATCGTCAAAGCGGGGCTGGTCAAATCTGGTAAAGAAGCCAAACGCCTCATTGCTGAAAACGGTGCACGCATGAACGACGAACCTGTAACAAATGCAGGCACGATCATAGAGGCCACGGACCTTAAGCAGAGCATTAAGCTCAGCGCTGGTAAAAAGCGACATGCTTTGGTGCGCTTAAAGGACTAAGCGCACAAAGCACAGGCGAAAGCTGCCTCAAACGGCGCGTTCAACCATCATTCTCTTGACTTCTGCGATGGCCTTGGCAGGGTTCAAACCTTTGGGACAGGTTTTTGTACAGTTCATAATCGTATGACAGCGATAGAGTTTAAACGGATCTTCCAAGTCGTCCAAGCGCTCGCCCGTGGCCTCATCGCGGCTGTCAATGATCCAGCGATACGCATGCAAGAGCGCGGCGGGACCAAGGTAACGGTCACTGTTCCACCAATAGGACGGGCAGGATGTAGAGCAAGACGCGCACATCACACATTCATATAGACCATCGAGCTTTTTGCGATCCTCAATGGATTGCTTCCATTCTTTGGCAGGACGATTTGTCTTGGTCTCGAGCCACGGCATAATGCTCGCGTGTTGTGCATAAAAATGGGTAAGATCAGGGATGAGGTCTTTGACCACAGGCATATGGGGCAGAGGATAAATTTTCACATCTCCCTTAATTTCGTCCATCCCATAGATACAAGCCAGTGTGTTTATACCATCGATATTCATCGCACATGAGCCACAAATCCCCTCGCGGCACGAACGGCGAAAGGTCAAAGTTGGATCAATTTCATTTTTAATTTTAATCAAAGCGTCCAGAACCATTGGTCCGCAACGATCCATATCTACAAAATAGGTATCAACGCGCGGATTTTCTCCATCATCTGGAGACCAGCGGTATATAGAAAACTTTCGCACATGTGTTGCGCCTTCTGGCTTGGGCCAGGTTTTCCCAACACGGACTTTGGAGTTTTTTGGAAGCGTAAACTGTACCATTATCTTATCCGATGCTCTCTTAATGCGTGAACGCAGGTGCAACCTCTTGCACGCGTGGAAGGTTAAAGGGTTCGGGATCACTGTGCAATCCATCGACCCAAGTGTCGTCTTGCTCGTATCCCAGCTGTTTGAGGGCCGCGCCAAACCGCTTAGCGTAAATTTGCCCCACGGAGCGCGGCAGCTCTTTTTTCCAACGGGCATTTGCGCCAGAGAGAATATGCATGCCAGAGCGTCCATCCCGCGCCTCTGGATCCGCAAGCGCTCCAAACAAGCTTGCATTCCATATAATTTGACGTGCTTCCTCTTGGTGTTTGGCCGCGATACACCAATAATCTAGCAGTTTTTGGAACTCGTCCATCTCGCTGTCGATCAGCAAATCCTCGTAGCGCAACCGCAAATAACGTGTTTGATCGGTTGGAAATTTCAACATCTCTTCTAAAGTCTTTTGATGCTTTTCTGTCATCTCAAACATCAATTTATCTTGATAACTCTCTAAGGAACACAAGTAGTTTTGATAGGTCATAGACCCCAAATCGGACCGAGGTTCATGTAGAAATAGCTCCCCTTTACGGGGGGCGAAATGATGATACTGAC
>WTIQ01000441.1 GCA_011525185.1 Paracoccaceae bacterium
CATATGAAATACCAAAAACATAATCTTTCTTATCAAGCGCAGGCTCAGTTTAAAGCAGCTCGCCTCAATCAACGCTTCGTTTCACAATTTTTTAAATTCCGGCAAATCACTCACGAATCGCTGTAGTTTCAAGCGAAACCATGACGCCGTTATTGCTTTTGGACGTTCCTTGTTTATCTAGTAGAATTTGGCCATGCTTGATTATTGATGCCCCAGCTCGTTTGTTTGATAGCACCAATCAGTGTTCTGCGTCGATGGCAACACCCTATAGCCCGCTTCGAACCCGCCCAACAGGCTAGGTACTGCCGGCGATGAAGATTTGAGCCCTGTTGTAAACTAAAGTTATAAGTTCAAATTATAGATCAAAATATAACTATCGTTAAATAGTCTACGGCGTTTATTGGTCGTACACCCACACTAGTCGAATCAACTTTTAGATCTGTCGGCTAAGTGGAGGCTATCTCGTGAATACAATTCTTGTCGAACAAAATAATATCCGCACTGCCCAGCTATATGAATCCGGGCTCTTGCATATGCGTTACAGCTATCGCGACGCATTTGGCGCAGAGATATCCTTTCGCCCACCGCGCTTGGTTTTGACCATGGCCGATGTCGATCGCATAACCTGCGCAGTGGGTATTCGCAACCAAGCCGAAGGGTTTTTGTCACAGCATTATTTTGACCAACCCATTCATGAACGTCTGAGCCTGCAAACGGGATGCAATGTTCAACCGCACGATGTCTTGGAGGTGGGCGGGCTTGCCTGTCAGTCACCTTTTGCCATTTATCCAACCTTGCGCAAAGTTTTCCAGTGGGGCCAGTCACAGCAGATTGGATGGGGTATTTTCACGGCCACCCGCCAGATCAGGCGGCTTTTGTCTCGCGCCAAAATCACCCCAATCCTCCTTAGCAAAGCCGACGCTGCGCGCATGCCGCATTCGGCCCAATGGGGAAACTATTACGAGCAAGACCCTTGGGTCTGCGCTTTCCGTGATCCTGCTCAAAAGGTAGGTAATGACCTGGCCACCGCAAGGGCTGTATAATGGTTGCTACAGTCTTTGAAGCCATCGCCACCACGGCCAAGCAGAGGCCTAAAGCCATCGCACTAGGCCAAGAAACGCGAACTATTACTTATGGCGCTTTGCAGACTTTCCTTGCCGACTGCCGTCCCTATTTGCAGGGGCCAAAACAGGTGATAGGTATTGCTACATCTGATCCGCTAGAGGCTGCATTAGCCGATCTGGCGCTGACCGCGTGGGGTCACATCAGCGTGCATCTGCCTCCGTTTTTTTCGGTCGCGCAAAAGGCGCATATCATCCAAGCCGCAGGCCTGACCACGGTTATCGGACAAGACCAGCCTGACCTTCCACGTATTACCCTACCTGCGCCGCCTGCCACGGATGATATTCTGAAAGATTACCAGCCAAACTCTGGAGCGAAGCGGATCATCTTTACCTCAGGCTCCTCAGGGGCGCCGAAAGGTGTGGTTATCGGCGAAACGCAAATGCAAACCGTCATTACAGGGCTACGTGAGGCGATCTTGCCTGATGCACGGGATTTGCATCTTTCTCTTCTGCCAATGGCACAGCTCTTAGAACAGATCGCGGGTCTTTATCTGCCGCTTTTGTGTGGGGCGCGCATCGAATTTTGCGCAGCTGCTCTTACAGCCCTGTCGGGCGGCGATCCACAGCCCGTAATCACCGCCATGACACACAGCAAACCCACCACAACCATTGTCGTGCCTGCTCTGTTGTCGGTCATTGTGGCACATCTGAAAACCAAAGGCATGAAAGCGCCTGATAGCTTTCGCTTTGTAGCAGTAGGGGGGGCCCATACGTCCGCCATCATGCTCGAAGAGGCTGAAGATCTTGGACTGCCCATCTACGAAGGTTACGGCCTGTCAGAATGCAGCTCTGTTGTAGCGATGAACCGTTTGGGCGCTTTACGTCAAGGCACAGTTGGCAAAATACTATCGGGGGTGAACGCTTGGATTGATGACAGCGAAATCGTTGTGTCTGGCCCAAGCGTGATGGAGGGCTATCTTGGAGCACCTGCCCCTGAAACCCCATGGCGCACTGGCGATTTGGGGCGCATTGAAGATGGATATCTCATTGTTGAGGGTCGCAAAGACTGGTTAATTGTCACCCCAGCGGGACGTAATATAAACCCCGAATGGGTCGAAGCATGCCTTACTGCAGATCCGTGCATTGTTGCAGCCGGTTTGTGGCAGAATTCACAAGGCGAGCTTGAAATTCTTGCCGCTTTGCGCGGGAGCATCGACCCGGAGCAAATCGCGACCCATCTAGCTATCTTACC
>WTIQ01000358.1 GCA_011525185.1 Paracoccaceae bacterium
GATGGGATCTTTGCCTGGGGCCTATTTGGCGGCAATCATTATTTCCGTTTTGATCGTCTTTGGCGTTACCTATGTGCCGCAATCTACGCTGGTTCTTATGTTTGTTGTGATGATTATCGTCTTGATGATCCGTCCCTATGGACTTTTTGGCCGTGAAGAAGTGGCTGGAGAGCATGGGCAAGTGGGAGAGCCAGAACGCCCTATCAAACCCGCCTCACAATCCGTTCGCGTGAGCGTTACAATCGGTTTGATTGTGCTGGCCTGCCTTCCGTTTTTTGGCTCGTCCTATAGTTTGGTCTTGGTCACCGATGTTTTGATCTTTTGCCTCTTTGCGGCTTCTTTGCATTTTCTTTTGGGAACAGGCGGGCTCGTCAGTTTCGGGCATGCGGCCTATTATGGAGGTGGTGCCTATGTTGCCGCTCTTTTAATCACGCATTCGAACACGCCCATGGAGATTGCCTTTCTCCTCGCACCTCTTGGGGCGGGGCTTGCAGCCCTGGCGATTGGTTGGGTCTGTCTGAGGCTTACTGGGGTTTATTTTGCCATGCTTACCTTGGCTTTCGCACAACTTGTCTGGAGCCTCGTGTTCCAATGGGGAGATGTGACAGGGGGCGACGATGGTCTTGTGAACATATGGCCCGCAGATTGGCTAAATGAGACACTTATTTATTTCTATTTCACGCTCATCCTTGCGGTTTCAGGCATTATCATTTTACGCCATGTTGCCCATTCGCCCTTTGGCTATGCACTACGCGCGGCGCGTGACAGTCAAAGACAGGCCGAAGCGATGGGGATCGATACCGCTCGCATCAAACTTATCGCTTTTGGGTTTGCGGGCTTTATGGGGGGGGTGGCCGGGGCGCTATTTGTGTTTTCCAAAGGCTCCGTTTTTCCAAACGAGCTAGAGATTGCCCGCAGTTTTGATGCGCTCATTGTCGTATTTTTAGGCGGTGTTAAGACGCTTGCAGGCGGTGTTATCGGAGCGGGCTTTTTCAAAGGTATAGAAGAAGTGTTGCTCAAATTCGAATATTAGCGATTGGCAATGGGGCTTTTGATCATCTTTGTTGTGATCGCTGCGCCAAACGGCATCGTGGGGAGTTTGCGGATCGGACTTGAGCGTCTTGGCCTTTTGCGCGTGAGGGATCAATGATGGCACCTGTACTTGAGACCCGCGGATTAAGCAAAAGCTTTGGGGCTATTGTCGCTGTTGATGATGTCTCCTTTGAACTCAAGCAGGGCGAATTACTGGCTCTGATCGGTCCAAACGGAGCGGGGAAAAGCACCTGTTTTAACATGCTTATGGGACAATTAAAGCCCACTAACGGTGAGGTTATCCTCGCCGGTGAAACCATCACTGGAATGTTACCGCGCCATGTCTGGCGCAAAGGTGTTGGACGCACCTTTCAAATCACGGCAACATATACATCGATGACTGTGATCGAAAATGTGCAAATGGCCTTAATGTCCCATCATCAAGAAACGTTCCGTTTTTTACCTTACGCACACAAACGGCACAGGGCGGAGGCCCTTGAGCTACTAGAGTTGGTGCAGATGGCAGATCAAGCGGATCGTCACTGCGCAGTTCTTGCCTATGGAGATCTCAAACGCATGGAGCTTGCCATTGCACTGGCGCATCAGCCCAAAGTTCTTTTGATGGATGAACCGACCGCAGGCATGGCCCCAAAAGAGCGCGTGAACCTGATGAAACTCACCTCGGATATTGTCGCGGATAAAGGCGTCAGCGTTCTCTTTACAGAGCATGATATGGATGTCGTCTTTGCTCATTCCCATCGGATCATGGTGCTCAATAGGGGGCAGTTGATCGCAGAAGGAAATGCACAAGAAATTCGCAATAACAGCCAAGTCCAAGAGGTCTATCTAGGGGGTGGAACCGTCTTTGGGGGTGAGGGGCAAACACATGCTTGAGATCAGCAGTATCAATAGCTTTTACGGCAAAGCGCATGTCTTGCGTGATCTTAGTTTTGAGGTGCCAAAGGGAGAGGTGGTCGCCTTGCTCGGTCGCAATGGGGCTGGCAAATCAACCACTATGAAATCTGTGATGCAGATGGTGCGAACAGCCTCAGGCTCGGTTATATTTCGTGGGTGTGACATCTCGAACTCGGCACCGCACACTATCGCAAAAATGGGTCTCGGCTATGTCCCCGAGGATAGACGGGTTTTCACTGATCTTACCGTGATCGAAAATCTCGTGGTGGGTCAACAGCCCAAACGTGAGGGGGCTGTGACATGGACACAAGAGATGCTGTTTGATCTCTTCCCAAATCTGGCAGAGCGGCGCAATAATCGCGGAAAAGC
>WTIQ01000445.1 GCA_011525185.1 Paracoccaceae bacterium
CAACTGTTGTCTTCATATTATCGAAGGCAGTTGAGTCAATTGTCGCGTCCGTTGCGGCTTTGGTTGCAACAGCAGTAGCAACCTTGTCTGCCACGGCAGTAATCTGCGCCGAGTCAGTTAAGTCGATTGCGGCTGCCGCTACATTCGGGTCCCGCCCAGCCGCAACTTCCGCCTCGCGCGCTGTAACCTTAGCTTGGACAACCTCCGTAACGGCTTTAATAGATTCCGCAAACGCATCCGCCGCCGAAACGCCCGACGATTTCGCAGCTGCGGTCATCGACGTGACAACTGCGCTCACTTGTTGGCTCGTCTTTTCAACAGTCGCAGCGATAGTTGCATCCGCACCCGCCGCAAATGGGTTGAAGCTCAAAAGATCAACATCAGCCGTAATGCCCAAAGCATCCTGGACCTGAGCCTCTGTCAGATTTGCCTCCACCATCAAGGTGGATGCCATCGAGACAACGGATGCAGTCGCCGGAGCCGACAGTGTCACACCATCAAGAACCGTGCCAGAAGATGTGTCAACCGTAGACGCGTCTGTTATTGCGACAAGCGTCGCGCTTTCGTTACCCGCCGCTCCAGTCAGGCTATAACTACCGTCGGCTCCGGTTCTGACTGATGGCTCCCCGGCATCTTGCACGCCATCACCATCATAATCAAGAAACGCGAGCGCATCTTTCAGTGGACCCTTAACGACTGAACCTGAGCGAGTAAACGTTGTGGAAACGTTGCTACCACCGCCACCGCCACAAGCTGCCAAAATTACCAACGCGAGCGGACTAAGTATAACCTTTGCACCCGGCAATCTTTGCGCATTCTTCAGCGAAAATTGTTCAGTCATTTAATAACTCCACAGTTCTTGACCAAGTTACCGATAACATCTGGCGTTCGGCACGGCGGCAAATCCCAATATGATTTATGCGATTTTGTATCACAGTTAGAATCCAGCTTGCAAAAATTTATTTATCGATGCAACCCTTTAGACGGTAAATACGTCACAAAGATCATGCTTTTTGTATCTTTGTTACAATAAAAGGTTCTCTTCATGGAAATTAAGATCGACGGAATTGCTTATGATACTGAAGACTTTAGTGAAAATGAGAAAAAACTTCTCTCAGAATTTCAAAACTTGAACAGTCAAATACAGCAGTCGGCGGCAAAGCATAATACACTTTCGCGTGCAAAGGCGATTTTAACTTCGCAGCTAAAAGATCGCCTAATTAAAAAATCTGCAGGCCTACTCTAACACTTTGGAAACCACACAATGCCCAACATTAAAATCGATGATCTTGAGTTCAATACGGAAGATTTCGACGAAATTGAAAACAAATTCTTAGCAGACATCAAATTATGCGAGGCCAAACTGTCACTTTTAGGTGAAGAGCTCCGATTGTTCGAAGTTGTAAAGGCGCATTTATCCGCGCAAATCAGCGAAGTTGTTAAAAATAAGACCCCCAAAGACTGATGTGTTGAAAACGCATCAATGAGTAGCTTGCAAAGCGTTATCATCGACTGGCAAAAAAATTAAATCATAGTCGTGCAAAACTAACGAACCGACCTGCGCAGCTTCAACGCGTTGTGTACCAGCAGGTGGTAGGTCACAACATAGGCAATGGTGAATGCGACGATAGCAATCACGGACGTGCTCTTGTCATCAATAAAGTGATACCCAAGCGCGCAGGGGACCATGATTAGTGGCCACGAGAGAAACGATCCAATCGGGTTTGCTTCCTTCTGGCCAATATCTTTGTGGGTCATCAACACAACCAGGCGCATCAGCACGTGGTGATAATGCAGTTTGTCTGGACGCGAAACCGAGAGGCCTGTCATCACACGGCGCAGCAGCGCGAACAATGTGTCGAGCACTGGCCAAAGGAGTATTAACAAAATGCCCCAGGCTGAGATTTCTGGCTCACGGTTCAGTAACACAATCGCGTTCCAAGCGATAATGTGACCAATGGAATAGGCACCGGCATCTCCCAAAAAGACCCGACCGTTCGGAAAATTCACGCACATGAAACCGATGAATGCGACGCACACGACGGCATTCATCACCACTAAGTCTGCGTGCCCGTATTTGTGTGCCACCAAGCCAAAGGTCACCATAATTGCAATTACGACTGCGCTCGAGAGCCCGTTAAGTCCGTCAATCAGATTTATCGCGTGGGTCATCCCAGTGGATGCAAAGACCGTGAAGGCAAACGCCACCATTGTGACGCCCAAAAGTGTGTCAAATCCCGGCATGTCGACACGGGTGATGTGCTGATTGAGGACTAAAATTGCCAAGATCGCAGACAGGGCGGCGACGCCGAGAC
>WTIQ01000421.1 GCA_011525185.1 Paracoccaceae bacterium
CCGGCTCGTGGCTCACAGATGCATCATCGATCAATTTATACAGATTGGCCCGCGCTTCGGTTACATTCACAGTTGTCATGACAATACCCCTTTTGAAAAGGCGTACGCTAAAGCGTATTTTTTGTCAATCACTGAGCGATTTACCATCATCCGCATTTTTAAATTCGGGCTACCCATAACCTTAAATTATTGGCCAACTTAAGCCCTTACCCCGCCAATCAGATCTGCAAGCGCGCTTACATGCGTCGCAAGTGCGTCCGCTTTACCGTTGCTCTCAACGTTCAATCGCACCAGCGGCTCTGTGTTGGAGCGGCGGAGGTTGAAGCGCCAATCGTCGAATGTCAGGCTGAAGCCATCGGTTTCGTCTATTGAAAGGGCACCCCCGCGGTAGGTTGACAGTACGTTCTCAATAGCCTCATCAGCGTCGTCCACTTTAAAATTTGATTCACCCGAACTCGGGAAGGCGGCAAAGCGATCTTTCACCCAATCGCCGAGTGAACGTCCTGAGCGAGAGACAAGTTCTGTAATCAATACCCACGGAATCATCCCGCTGTCGCAATAGGCAAAGTCACGAAAGTAGTGATGCGCTGACATCTCCCCCCCGTAGATTGCTTCATGGGCGCGCATGGTTTGCTTAATGAAGGCGTGGCCCGTTTTGGATTGGACGGCAACACCGCCTTTTTGCGCAACGATGTCCTGCGTATTCCAAATAACCCGAGGATCATGAACGATTTTGGAGCCTGCTTCCTTCTCTAAGAAGATGGATGCCAAGAGGCCCACAACATATTCCCCCGGCACAAATTGGCCATTTTCATCAAAGAAGAAGCAACGATCAAAATCGCCGTCAAAGGCTACTCCAAAATCAGCGCTTTCGGACTTTACCACATCCGCTGTAACCGCATGGTTTTCTGGCAAAAGCGGGTTTGGGATCCCATTTGGAAACGTCGCATCGGGCGTGTGATGCACACGCATAAACTCAAGGGGTGCGCCGAGCGTCAACAGCTGGTCTGCAATCGCATCAAAGGTTGGACCCGCAGCACCGTTTCCTGAATTCACCACAATCTTAAGCGGCTTCAGGGCGCCAACCTCCATAAAGCCGATGACACGATCCACGTAGGCTTGGCGCGCTTCTTGTGCATGATCAAACTCTGAGCCAATCTCCGATGCCTCCGTCCAAGCCTGAGACTCGGCTAAGACCTTAATGGCCTGAAAGTCGGTCAAATCATCCAGCGGCTGCGACTTTGACTTAACTATCTTTATTCCATTGTAATTTATCGGATTGTGAGATGCGGTGACTTCTATTCCAGCACAAGCGCCAAATTCTGTCACCGCCCAGTACATTTCTTCCGTACCAGCCATACCAATATTGATCACATCCGAGCCAGCATCGCGCAACCCTTCCGCAGCAGATGCGGCAAAAGCAGGGCTGGTTTCACGTGCATCGAACCCAATGATCACAGATTTTGCGTCGCAGTGCTGCGCCACAGCCCGCCCAATCCGATATGCGATGGCCTCATCGATATTGACGCCAATCTCGCCCCTAATATCGTAAGCTTTGAAACAGGTTAATTCATTCATTTTTGTTTCCTCGTGAAGATGTGGACGCAGCTTCTGTAAGTCCCGCCTCTTCTTCCAACGCTTCAATCTCGGCCTTCAACGCATCAAACTCCTCACGTTTACGGTCGATAAAGCTATGGGTGAGCAACGACTTTTCCCGAATACCTCTTGGCGTGAGAAGATAGGCATACTGACCTTTGCGCGAGTTTCTCTTAAAATTCCCTAGCTTAACAAAACCTTTTTCAATGAGAGCAGTGAGAACATAATAAGCGGAGCCATTTGAAATCCCGACTTTTTCCGCCACCTGCCGCGTAGACATCTCGGGATTCTGCGAGATCAACCGCATGACCTTCAAGCGGACCTCTGCCTGCTGCTCCTCGCGTCGACTAGCCAAGATCTATCTTAAGAACGGCTACCGCACCGAGCTTCGCCATATGTGCAAGCTCAGGTGTTGGTAAAATGAAATGATGGTCAAGAATACTCATGACTGTTCAATGCTGGGAGATAGATCAATCTTAACAGAATATCAATATACGAATAATAAATGAGACGCCCTTCCCACAGGCTACCGAAAGGTAAAAAATTCTATAAAGATATAAAATCAATAGGTTAGATAATTTTTTTGCTTTGTAAGCTTGAGGCAACGAGGGGCGAAAATAAGCCGCGTTAGAGTAGGAAATCTTACATGAATCCATCCATTTATAGGTATTGTTCATCTTTGAGCGCCAATCAGTGATCAACATCTCTGAACTTATGAT
>WTIQ01000454.1 GCA_011525185.1 Paracoccaceae bacterium
GCATTAAACTGCGCCAATGCTGAGCCTTCTGGGAAGGGGTTTAAAAGGATTGGAGCAAAGAGCACCAAAAGTGCGACGATGACCAAGAGTGTCGTATCTTTTTTGTCAAGTTTAAGCATATTTTAGTCCTCCATCACGCCTTTACGGCCCATCAATCCACGTGGACGCGTCAAAAGGATGACGATGGCGGCCAGATAAATGACAACTTGGTTGATCCCGGGCAGGACCGCGATGACTTCGCGCATCGAGGCAAAGCTCTCTAAAATACCGAGCAAAAGCCCAGCCAAAACAGCGCCTGGAAGCGACCCCATTCCGCCAACGACGACGACCACAAAAGAAATCACCAAAAAGTCCATGCCCATGTGATAGTTTGGTGGATTAATCGGTGTATACATCACACCAGCAAGACCAGCGACCGCGGCGGCGATGCCAAACATGACTGTAAAGCGACGGTCGATATTGATCCCCAACAGGCCAACCGTTTCCCGATCGGCCATGCCAGCGCGCACCACCATGCCAAAGGTCGTGAATTGAAGAAAGGCGAAAACAAGACCGATAAGGATCATCGCGAAGCAGAAATAGAGGATGCGCCAATAGGGGTAAATGATTTTACCAGCGTCCATGCCAATCAAAGCACCAAAGTCAAAGGAGCCTACAAACGCCTCTGGCGCAGGGGTTGGGATTTGGTTTGCACCGAAGTAATATTTGATGATTTCTTGCAAAACGATCGCAAGGCCGAAGGTCACAAGGATTTGATCAGCATGCGGGCGTTTGTAAAAATGCTTGATCAAACCGCGTTCCATGATCACGCCAATGAGAATCATCACAGGAATGGCGAAGAGGATGGACAAGGGGACCGCCCAGTCAATGATTGTTCCGCCCAAATCTGGACCGAGCCAATCTGTCACATAGGGCACATCCACTTTTAAAGGGTTGCCCAGAAAATCTTTTTTCGTTTCGTCAATGACAGTGTGTGAGAGGGTGAGAATACGGCTCAATGTAACAGCGCAGAACGCGCCAAGCATAAAGAGCGCACCATGTGCAAAGTTCACAACACCCAAGGTGCCAAAAATCAGCGTAAGCCCAAGCGCGATAAGGGCATAGGCGCTGCCTTTGTCCAAACCATTTAGGATTTGCAGGATAATCTGCTCCATCGTCTCTCCAACCTGTCGTTTGCCGCAAATATTTGTCTTAGTGACCAGATTTCAGCAGTCACAGTGACCCCGCGTGTGTCGCGGGGTCTCTTTTTATCGTTTGGCTTATGCGCCTGGGTTACAAGACCCAAGTTCGCCACCAAAGATGGACGCATCATATGTGACAGCATCCGTTGGCGTGATGTCAACGATTTCGAGAAGGTCGAATTCGCTCTCAGGGTTCTCTTTCCCTTTCACGACGAGAACATCTTTAAAGCACTGGTGATCTTCCGCGCGATAAAGTGTTGGACCATTTCCGAGACCGTCAAATTCAAAGCCTTCCAGTGCTTCGCTCACGGCGCATGGGTTGAATGAGCCTGCACGCTCAACCGCATCAGCATAAAGAAGCGTCTGACAATAGACGGTATGCGCAGCCTGTGAGGGTGGGAAGCCGTATTTTGTTCCAAACGATTGGACAAAGGCGTTGGTTCCTGCATAACGCGCACCGCCAACATTTTCCAAAGACCAGTGCCAGTTCGTTGATCCGAAGATACCAGCCACGTTCTTACCTGCACCCTGTGCCATCAAGCGAGAGTAAAGCGGAACAACGATCTCAAAGTTTTTCCCGTTTGCTTGTGCTGCACGCAGGCCAAACTGAACCGCTGATGTGAGTGAGTTCACCATGTTTCCACCGTAGTGGTTGAGAACAAGTACATCGGCTCCAGAGCTCATCACTGGTGCAACATACGAGGAGAAATCTGTTTGAGACAGAGGTGTTTTCACCGCTGCAACAGTTTCCCAGCCCATGGCTTCGGTTGATGTTCTGACCGCTTCTTCTGTTGTATACCCCCAGTTGTAGTCCGCTGTTAGGTGATAGGCTTTGCGATCTTTGCCGTAGTTTGCGGCAAGGATCGGTGCAAGCGCCGCACCAGACATGTAGGAGTTAAAGAAGTGGCGAAAACCGTTGGCTTTTTTGTCTTTACCCGTGGTGTCGTTTGAGTGTGTCAAACCCGCCATGAAGATAATACCAGCTTCTTGGCACAGCGACTGCACAGCAACCGCAACACCAGAAGATGAGCCGCCTGTGATCATGATGGCACCATCTTTTTCGATCATAGAACGTGCAGATGCGCGCGCTGCGTCTGGTTTGGTTTGCGTATCACCTGTGACA
>WTIQ01000007.1 GCA_011525185.1 Paracoccaceae bacterium
TCTGTAGGACAAAAAAACATTCCTGGACAGCGTCAATAGGTGGCTTTGTGTTGTTCTTCCAGTTCAGGGCGCAAGCGTTTGCGATTGTGATAATGCACCTGCATGCCAAAGGCATTGGCGCGGTCTGCGAGTGCGCGCCCGATGCGCCCCATGCCCAAAATACCCAAACGTCGGCCGGAAATGCGCCCTCCCAAAAAAGCATCAGGTGCCCAGCCTGACCAACGTCCCTCTTTCATCACATTGAGACCTTCGGGAATGCGGCGGGTCACCCCTAAAATGAGTGCCATTGCCATATCTGCGGTGTCTTCCGTGACAACGCCTGGTGTGTTGGAGACGAGAATATTCTTTTGCAAGGCAGTTGCCACATCAATATTGTCAAACCCTGCGGCGAAATTCGCAATTAGCCGAAGGTTAGGTCCTGCTTGTGACAACATGGCATTGTCGATCGTATCATTGATGCAAGGGACCAAAACATCACATGATTTCATAGAAGCGATCAGTTCGCTACGCTCCATTGGCTGGTCTTGATCGCGTGGGCGCAGGTCAAAGAGCTCTTTCATCCGTCGCTCTACGGCTTCAGGTAGACGGCAAGTGAGTGTTACCTTAAGTCGATCTGATTTCATCTTTACTATTCCATCTTGGCGCAAACTCTATAATGTGAGATTGACTAAAAACTGCAAAAGTCTCAAGAACTAGGTACAAAAAACGAAAAGTTAGAGCAGAACATGGTGTTGCGGGTCGGTATTTGCGTGTGTTTGGCGATATTGCTTCTGTGCAAATCTGTTTTGGCAGAGGAAAGAGGCCCTGTAACAAACTTAAAAATACCGAGATTTGTGTCTCTAAAGGCGGCGAAAGCCAATGTGCGCCGAGGTCCATCTCTGTCACACAAGATTGATTGGATTTACAAGAAGCGGCATATGCCTCTTGAGATTTATGGCGAATATGAAAATTGGCGACGTGTGCGAGACATAGATGGTGCTGGAGGCTGGGTTCATTATTCGCTTCTTTCTGGTGTACGTACCGCGATCATAACCGTTAATATGCAACCCATGACAATGAGACCTGATCCAGAGTCATTGATCATTGCGCGGTTTGAGAAAGATGCGATAGCCGAACTTGAGAAATGCGATATTTCTTGGTGCCAACTGGAGGCCAATGGCTACAAGGGATGGGTACCCAAAGATGCGATTTGGGGCGTTTATCCCAGAGAAATCAAAGAATAAGGGTTCCTTAACGGGCAGTACTTAAAAAGTCAGAGCGTCATGCACGTAGCCTATTTGTGGTGTGATTTTTGCTTAAATCTTTCTATCTGATCTGGCTGATTGTGGCTTAGTTCGTCTGATGACAAGGGGATGCGACTAAGGAAATATCCAAAAGGCTAAAAATATTAGATAAAAGTCCGTATTCGATTGGAGTAGGGGTAGGGATGAATGACATGTTAAATATGACTGAAAATTATGTAGAAGAAACCATTGAGCTGATTAAACTTTCAGGCCACGTGGTCGCAGATCGGTTGGTGTTTGAGCCTTTGTCAGATACGTCTTTTGAAGTTTTCGCTGATTTTGCCTCAAGAGGCATCTCTTTTGGTGAAAAGATGAGTGATGAAGATGAGCTCTTGTTGATAGATCATGCGTATTTGGACCCGCATATATGGCCGATTGCAAAAAAATATGTAACGGATATGTACGACAGGGGCGCGTCTCTCACGCCAGATGCGGTGAATTTTTACGGCTATATCGCCAGCAACGGAGAGCCAAGGTGGCCAGGGCAGCGACGTCGTAATTTCTATCGTGACGATCTTATTGTTACATTGATTCATTATCTAATAACGCAATATGATTTGCGCGTGAATTTGGCGTTTGGCGCGCATCGTAATGCGCCAAAGGTGATAATAGAAGCGTTCAAGCGACTGCATTTTGACGAGCCGCTCAAGGTGAAAAAAATATCGAATATGTGGCAGCGCAATATCAATCGCAGCAAATACGCGAAGACGTATTTTATGCATCGGGCCGCACGTCTTGCGCTCAAATTAGAAGACAGCGGCTGGAGGAACCAGCCCTCACCTGTTCTTATAATGGGCCAAAATCAGGCAGAAAGCCGTCAAATTGCGCATGCCTGACCTCTTGCCGGGCGTGCATTAAACTTTCGCTATTATTTTGCGGTTTCACATCTTGCCCTTGCCCTAAGAACAACCCATATCTGGGGCTCACATTTTTTAACGGGCGGGCGCTATGTCAGAGACGATCATTTCACTGAGCGATGTACAATTATCGTTGCAGGGAAATGCGGGGCTTGTTCATATC
>WTIQ01000200.1:0-2895 GCA_011525185.1 Paracoccaceae bacterium
AGGGCATTGGTCTGAAAACGCCACGAAAACGAATCGTTATTTTATCAAGCATTCCACGCATGATTTAGTCACATGCTATACGCCAGTAGATAAATTGGTAAGACTTCATTCGGCACTTATGCGTTGACTTTACACGGAAAATTTTTTGCGTCTGGAAATTTCTTGCGCGATTAGCAGATTTTGGGTAAATATAATTGGAAACGTTTCCAATGGGAGGTGAGCGTTGGGTCAAGTGGCCACAATTAAGGATGTTGCTCAGCGTGCAGGCTGCGGTGTAGCAACAGTAAGCCGGGTGTTGAACAATAAAGGCTCCGCGAGTGCCAAGATGCGTGAGAAGGTCATGACTGCGGTCAAGGAGCTCGATTTTCAATTCAGTGAAGTAGGCCGATCCCTCCAAAGCAATACTACCCGCACAATTGGATGTGTAGTCCCGTCTATTGAAAACCCTGTTTATGCGGATGCAGTGCAAGGAGCGCAAGAGGTGTGCTTAGACGCTGGATATCAAATGCTACTGATTTGCACTAACTACAACGCTGAAATGGAAACTCATGCTATTCGGACGTTGATCGCCAAGCAAGTCGACGGGATTATTTTGACTGTTGGTGATGTTCAAAACAGCGAAGGGCTGGATTTGATCCGCTCGCGGACTTTGCCTCATTGCTTGCTGTATAATACCGCGCCTGCTGGTCAGATCAGTTGGGCGGTCGATGACCATGCGGCCGGCGTGAAGGTGGCAGATGTTTTTTTTGAAAATAACCATAAACACACGGGCTTTGTTGGCTTGGACTTTTTAAGTTCTGACCGAGCGCGCCAGCGTTTTGAAGGCTTTTCACAAGGGTGTGCCAATCACAAAATGACGCCACCTGCCTTGTTGGAGGTGGGTGACAACGAGGATAATTTGACACCTCAACTAGACGCGTTTTTGAAGCGCCACCCGAATATCACGGGTATTTTTGCTTCGAACGATTACCGTGCCCTTGCAACCATTCGCAGCGCGCGACAATTGTCGATAGACGTGCCGCGTGACATGTCAATTGTCGGGTTTGATGGCATCAAAGTTGGTCAGATGATTGATCCAACGCTTGCGACGATTGTTACAGCTCCCCGCAAATTGGGTGCAGGCGCAAGTCAGACTATCCTTTCGATGATCACCGGGTCAACGCCGCTCCAATTACCTCTAAAAGAACAAACATTCAGTTTCCGCGCTGGAGGCAGTCTGATGCCTTTGGCTGCCGAAAGCAAAGACGGCGAAAAGGTTGCAGCCTTTCCGCCGTCAGACGACCAAACCTACAAGAAAGCTAAAATCCAACAGGAGAGATCAACATGAAACATAAACTTGCAACAGCCTTTTTGACAATAGCATTCGCAGCACCTGCGCTGGCCGAAGATGCTGTGTGTTATAACTGCCCGCCACAATGGGCGGACTGGGCGTCAATGCTTGAAGCGATTGATAAAGAAATCGATGTTCAGATGCCCCATGATAACAAGAATTCTGGCCAGACTCTGAGCCAACTGTTGGCGGAAAAAGATAACCCTATAGCAGATGTTGCCTATTACGGGGTGACGACAGGTATTAAGGCCGGCAATGAAGGCGTGGCGGCCGCTTACAAGCCAGCAAAATTTGATGAAATTCCTGAAGGGCTTAAGGATCCGGACGGCAAGTGGTTTGCAATCCACTATGGCTCGCTCGGTTTTTTTGTGAACGTTGATGCGCTTGGTGGAGCGGAAGTACCTCAGTGCTTTGCGGATCTGAAAAAACCTGAATATCGCGGCATGGTTGGATATCTTGACCCGTCATCTGCGTTTGTTGGCTACGCCGGCGCAGTTGCAGTGAACATGGCTTTTGGTGGCGATCTGGACAACTTTGACCCAGCAATCAAATATTTTAAAGAGTTGGGTGAAAATTCGCCAATTGTTCCAAAGCAAACGTCCTATGCGCGTGTGGTGTCAGGCGAAATCCCAATCCTATTTGACTATGACTTTAACGCTTATCGCGGAAAGTACGAAGAAGATGGTAACTTTGAGTTTGTGATGCCCTGCGAAGGCTCGGTTAGGGTGCCTTACGTTATGAGCTTAGTAAACAACGGTCCAAAACCTGAGCTTGGCAAAAAGGTGCTGGACTTTATCTTATCAGATAAGGGTCAAGCAATCTGGACAAATGCCTATCTTCAGCCAGCGCGTCCGGTTGAATTGCCAGCAGACGTAGCGGCCAAATTCTTGCCCGCAAGTGACTATGAGCGTGCTGTTGCAGTCGATTATGCAAAGATGGAACAAGTACAAGCTGGCTTTGGTGAGCGTTACTTGTCCGAAGTTGACTAATCACATGTTTTAACCAGTAGGGTTGCGTCAGCGTGACCCTACGAGGAATTCGTATGACAGATCGCAATTTTATATTGGCGTGCCTGACGCCACTTCTCATCTTTGCCATCGCGTTTTTGGCGCTACCGCTGATCCGTCTGTTTATGGTATCCGGGGAAGGTAGCGCTGGGTGGGCAGTTTACCTCGATATTCTGCGCAAACCACGTTATTTGAACACGCTTGTTTTGACAGTTCTGGTGTCTCTGGCCACCACCTTTGCAGCCCTTGCTGTATCTACAACTGCGGGCATGTTCTTAGTACGCAATCGGTTTGCAGGTCGGGGCACAGTTCTGTCGGTCCTTACCTTACCCTTAGCGTTTCCAGGTGTTGTAATAGGCTTTCTGATTATCCTACTGGGTGGTCGCCAAGGGCTGGTGAACCAATTGACCCCTGGACATGTTGTATTTGCTTATTCTGCAATTGGCTTGTTTCTTGGGTATCTATATTTCTCAATTCCGCGTGTCTTGCTCACGGTGATGGCCGCAGCGGAAAAACTTGACCCCTCTCTTGAGGAAGCCGCCCGCACAATGGGGGCGA
>WTIQ01000200.1:2995-5264 GCA_011525185.1 Paracoccaceae bacterium
GCAGCGGAAAAACTTGACCCCTCTCTTGAGGAAGCCGCCCGCACAATGGGGGCGACACCCTATCGGGTTGTGATGGATGTTATCATACCCGGTCTAATGCCCTCGCTAATTGCTTCGGGTGCGATTGCTTTTGCTACTGCGATGGGCGCTTTTGGAACCGCCTTCACACTTGCCACCGATATTGATGTTATTCCTATGGTTATTTACACCGAATTTACTCTTTCCGCGAACATCGCGATGGCCTCTGCGTTGTCCATTGTTTTGGGCATTATCACATGGATCTTATTGCTGATTGCGCGCTCCTTGTCAGGTTCAACTGTGGCTGGAGGTGGCTGACATGTTCAAATCCAAAGTGAAGATAATGCAACTTGCCGTCACGCTGCTGGCCTGCGCATTCCTTTTTGTGCCCATCATCATGTCAGTTCTCGCGGGTCTGACGGCAAACTATTTTAAAGGCATATCATCCGGTTTGACATTTAAATGGGTCATCGAAGTATGGGAGCTTTATGCAAACAGTATTTTCCTATCCATGTGGTTGGCTATCGCCTGTTTGGTCTGCACATTAATTATCGGACTGCCCGCTGCATACGGTCTTGCCCGCCACCCTGGATGGTTGTCGCGGCTGCTGGAGGAATTCATCTCGTTGCCACTTGCGATCCCAGGTTTGGCGCTCGCCTTGGCGTTGTTGCAACTCTATGGTTCGATGAAAGGGTTCCGTGCATCCTGGACATTTATACTTGTCGGGCACGTACTGTACACATTGCCTTTCATGGTACGGTCCATTCTTGCGGTCCTGGCCTCTATTGATCTCAAAACACTTGAAGAGGGGGCTGCTTCGCTTGGTGCCTCACCTTGGCAGCGGTTCCGAGACATTGTGGTGCCTAATGCTATGCCGGGCATTTTAGCGGGATCGCTAACCGTGGTAACGTTGTCTATTGGTGAGTTCAACCTTACCTGGATGTTGCATACGCCGTATCTAAAAACGCTGCCCGTCGGTCTTGCCGACAGCTATGCTTCAATGCGGCTAGAAATCGCCTCAGCTTACACTCTTGTTTTTTTCGTACTGATTGTTCCGCTCTTGATGGCCATGCAGTGGGCTTCGGCACGCGCTCAAAGGATTACACAATGACATTAAGACTGACCCATACTGCCAAAACCTACCCCGATGGCACCAAAGCGCTGTTACCCACTGAACTGTCAGTTGGAAAGGGCGAGATTGTCTCGCTGCTTGGCCCATCAGGCTGCGGTAAAACCACCTTGTTGCGCATCATTGCGGGTTTGGAGACACCCGACGCAGGAAGTGAAATCTGGTTTGACAATGACAATGTGACCCCACTGCCGGTTGAGCGCCGGCAAGTCGGTATGGTGTTCCAATCCTACGCCCTGTTTCCAAACATGTCTGTGCGTGCCAACATCGGCTACGGGCTGAAAATGCAACAACTACCTAAGTCCGAGATCGAGGCCCGCGTCACCGAAGTCTTGGATATGTGTCAGCTTCAACCATTCGCGGCTCGCGCGATTACGGCGCTTTCTGGAGGGCAGCGCCAGCGCGTCGCCCTTGCGCGTGCGATCGCGCCGCGACCCAGAATGTTGTTGCTGGATGAACCTTTATCAGCGCTGGACGCATCTTTGCGCGGAACCTTGCGTGAAGAATTAGCGGTATTGCTACGCGAATTCGATATAACCGCGATATTCGTAACCCATGACCAAGATGAAGCGATGGCCATCGCTGATCGTGTCGCTGTTATGTGCCACGGTCGCGTGTTACAAACCGGCACGCCAGAAGAACTTTACCGCAATCCAAAATCGCCCTTCGTAGCAGGGTTTGTAGGCAATGCGATGTCGCTGCGCGGCAAGGCCGATGGCACAACATTGTACCTTGATGGTGGCGCGTTAACCTTGCCTGCGCGTGGCGAAGGTCAAACCGTGTTCGTGCGCGCTGAAGATGTTTGCATCGGGGACGACGGCCCCTTGAGGGGTAAGGTTGAAACTGTGACATTTCTGGGCACCCACTACAAGATTGGTATTTCCGGCATTACACCTGATACCATCGCTTCAATCCATGCTGGGCAGAGCGCACCAAAGGTTGGCGACATGATCAATGTCGCGATAAAGCCGGAAACCCTAATGCTGCTTCCACAAGAGGTAGATGTTGCATGACACGAATCATCCAAATTTCAGATCCGCATATCGTTCCGTACGGCCAAATGGCCTACGGCCAAGTCGATACCGCTGAAGGATTGTCCAATTGCATCGAAACCATTAACCG
>WTIQ01000200.1:5364-8828 GCA_011525185.1 Paracoccaceae bacterium
AGCAAAGAGCTGAAGGCGATTTTGTCTAGCTACACCGGAGAGCTGCGCCTGACCTGTGGGCATGTTCACCGCAATATTGTTGCTCCTTTCGGTGACGTTATCTGCCAGATCGCGCCAGGTGTATCCCATGCTGTCACGATGGATTTGCGAGAAGCTGCGCCAAATTGCTTAACCAAAGAACCAGGTGGCTTTATGCTGCACGAAATACGTGGCGTCATCACCAGTCATTATATTCCTGTGGGGGATTACCCTGGTCCATACCTGTTCTATCCAGACACATGATTGATTGATGGTAGATTCAAGCATCATTTTGTTCGCGCTGCATATCGCGGGTGCCGCTGCACTTTTGATTTGGGCGGTCCGCCTGTTACGCACTGGGGTCGAGCGCGCATTTTTGGTGCAACTACGCGCCTTTCTGCGTCGATCTAATGCAAACAGACTGCAAGCCCTGATTAGTGGTGTGATAGCCGCATTATGCTTACAAAGTGCCACGGCGGTGGCTGTTTTATTGTCGAATTTTGCAACAAAAGGTGGCGTTGGATTGTTGGCGGGAACAGCGATATTACTTGGTGCTGACATCGGTTCTGCTATCGTATCCCAGATTTTGCTGATCCGCCAAGAATTTTTGATCCCACTTTTTTTGCTGTGTGGTGTTATCTTATTCTTGCGCAGTTCACGCAATGAAATCCGCCAATCTGGACGCATCCTGATCGGGTTAGGACTTATCTTAGTCTCGCTTGATATGCTCCGTGCTGCAACTGCTCCACTTATTGAAAGCACCGCAACGGCATATGTCATGGGCTATTTGTCTGGCGATCTTGTATCGTCATTTTTAATTGGCGGGTTATTTGCATGGGCTGTGCATTCGTCGGTCGCTGCGGTTCTGTTCTTTGTCACTCTCACAGGGCAAGGGCTTTTGCCGGCAAGCGGGGCGGCTGCCATGGTTCTGGGGGCAAATGGAGGCGCTGCGATATTAGCCTATGTGCTCACGCTGAACGCCTCTTTGACCGCACGACGCGTAGTCATTATTAACTTGGTGCTGCGTGGCGGAGGTGCTGCGCTGGTCCTTGTGATTTTGTCAAAAAGCTTCGGAATCTTAAGTTGGCTGGGCACCGAGGCAGCGCAACAGATTATCAACCTACATTTGGTGTTCAATATCGGGTTGGCGCTGGTCTGTGTGCCTTTCTTGGGCTTGCTTGCGGATGCTACGCTTAAGCTGACGCCTGAACGCAAAGATAAGATTAACCCACTGTCACACAGCACTGCCCTTGATCCGTCAACGCTTCACCTGCCATCGCGCGCTCTACCATGCGCCGCGCGCGAAATAATGAAGATGGGAGAGGCAATCGAGGTCATGCTGCGTACGTCGATGGGTTTATTCCAAAACTGGGATGCTCATGCAGCAAAAGCTATCATCAAAAAGTCTGAGGACGTCAGCACTATGCATTCGGACATTAAAGGATTCCTGGCTGGGTTAGATCACAAAGGATTATCAGAAACTGAACAGAAAAAAGCTAGTGAACTGGCGTCAATCGCATTAAATTTAGAAACTGCAGCCAGTGCGATTTCACAGAGTCTTGTTGTGAACGCTGAGCGGCTCAATTCTGATGGTTTGGGATTTTCAGAAGATGGATGGTCGGATCTTGAAGATTTTCACGACCGCATTCTGAGCAATACACAGCTTGCCTTGAGCGTGCTAATGACGGGTGCACCAGACGCAGCACGTCAACTGATTCATGCCAAAGACAAAGTCCGCAAAGCAGAGCAAAAGCTACAAGAACGACATCTCGTGCGGTTGCGCAAAAATATCCCTGCCAGCTTTGAAACAAGCCACATCCATCAAGACACACTGCGGACGCTCAAAACGATCAACGCTGCATTTGCAACAATAGGTCATCCGATTGCAGAGCGCTCGGGCGATCTTCTGTCGACACGACTGTCCGCAGAACGAAAAGCTAACAAATAAAAAAGGTGCCAGGCCTAACGGCTGAAAGTCACAGATCCTATGTTAACAGTCCAGGAAATCTTTAATCGTTATCAGACCGTCAGGGATCGCTTGCCCACGGCGACGTTTGCACAAAGTACAATTTCCATCAATTCGCTTTTGGAAATCACAGATCAAATTGATGCTTTTGTGTTTGATGCTTTCGGCGTTCTAAATGTTGGCGAAACCCCAATCTCGGGAGCGGCGGAGCGTCTTGATGAACTGCGCACGCGAGGCTGCGCAATTCGTATCTTGTCTAATTCAGCAAGCTACAAGCATGAGGACGCGGTCGTAAAATTTAAGCATCTCGGCTTAAGGCTTGAACCGGAAGAGGTCATTACCAGCCGGGATGCTGCATTGATTGGGTTGGATTCGCGAACATTTGGCTGCATCGCTGCGATAAACGATGATCTTAGTGACATTCCTACCAAGACACTACGATTGGGTGACGATCAGTTACTCTATGATCAAGCCGAAGGTTTCTTGTTTTTGTCGTCCGCGGAGTGGTCGGCGTCGCGTCAAGCGCTTCTTGAACGTTCGCTGCGCGATAACCCGCGACCATTGGTAATTGCCAATGCCGACATTGCCGCCCCGCGCGAAAACGGCTTTTCGCAAGAGCCCGGATATTTTGGGCATTTGCTACTTGACCAAATGGAGTACGAAATTCAGTTTTTCGGTAAACCCTTCGCAGAGATTTACACGCTGGCTGAGGTGTCGCTGGCCGGCATTCTTCCAAATCGCATTGCTATGATCGGTGATACGCTGCACACCGACATTATTGGCGCCGCCGCACGTGGTTGGCGCACTGTTCTAGTCACCCAAGACGGTATGTTTGCAGGTCACGATGCTCAGGCTTATTGCAGCTCTTCATTAATCACGCCCGATTGGATGATGAAGCGGATATGAATTTTATTAAAAACACCGCTGAGCAGAGAAACACTAAGCTTGAGCGCATTCCATTGTCACTTATACGCAGTTCTTTCTGAGTGGCGTTCTTTCGGGATCTGATGGAAGTTGCCTTAATTGATTACGATGCTTTAGCTCCTTTGTCTGAAAGCGCCGCCGCGCTTTGTGGCAGTCTTGATAACGGTATCAAGTTTCGTTTGTCAAAACTGATAAAGTGTATGATAATTTCACTTAAATCAGTCTACAGCATTTTGAAGGCTGACCCAAGGAACTGGCAAGAACCAATCCAATAGACCAAATACCGATCAGGTACTAACAGTCATACTGGACGAGTATTCTTGGATCCTTGGGTCGAAGGGCACAATTGAGCAAAAATATGGCGGGGGTAAACCGATGAAAAAAAGATCAACGATAGTTGACGTCGCAAAAGAGTGTGGAGTGCCTCAGGCAACCGTTGCAAGGGTACTGAATGGTAAAACTGGCATTCGCACCAAAGAGAGCACAAAAAAGCGAGTCTTGGCAGCCGCCCAAAAAGTCGGCTATCAGAAAAACTCAATAGCTGCCAACTTTAGGC
>WTIQ01000495.1 GCA_011525185.1 Paracoccaceae bacterium
GCGTATGAATGTGGGTTTAATGCCTTTGATGATGCACGCATGAAATTTGATGTGCGGTTTTACTTGGTTTCTATTTTGTTCATCATTTTTGATCTGGAGATTGCCTTTCTCTTTCCGTGGGCTGTCGCCTTTCAGGATGTTAGTGATGTTGGGTTTTGGTCAATGATGGTGTTTCTTGCTGTTCTCACTGTAGGGTTTGCTTACGAGTGGAAAAAGGGAGCTTTGGAATGGGAGTAATGACAGGGGCCAATACCGCGGATGCTGATAAAGAAGTGGTGACGCGCGCTTTAAACTCGGAGCTGCAAGACAAAGGGTTTCTTGTCACCTCAACGGAAGACATCATAAATTGGGCGCGCACTGGAAGTCTGCATTGGATGACCTTTGGTCTTGCTTGCTGTGCCGTTGAGATGATGCACACGGCAATGCCGCGTTACGATTTAGAGCGTTTCGGGACTGCGCCGCGCGCCTCTCCACGCCAGTCCGATCTTATGATTGTTGCGGGAACCTTGACCAATAAAATGGCCCCTGCGCTACGTAAAGTTTATGATCAGATGCCAGAGCCGCGTTATGTTATTTCTATGGGCTCCTGTGCAAATGGTGGAGGCTACTACCACTACAGCTACTCGGTGGTCCGTGGATGCGACCGAATTGTTCCTGTGGATGTGTATGTGCCTGGATGTCCACCGACCGCAGAGGCGCTTCTTTATGGGATTTTGGCGCTTCAAAGAAAAATCAGACGGACGGGAACAATTGAAAGATGACAGAACGTCTAAGGGAATTGGCTGAACACGTCACAATGCGGCGTGAGGACTGTGTTATAAAGTGGTCGATTGATTTTGATGAGCTGACCTTTGATGTGGCGCCAGCGAATTTGCTCGGCTTTATGCGTTATCTATCTACGGATGCAACCTGTCAATTTACCACCTTGGTGGATATAACCGCCGTTGATTATCCGCAACGAAGCAAGCGCTTTGACGTGGTCTATCATTTGTTGAGCATGTATCAAAACCAGCGTGTTCGTCTGCGTGTCTCTATCCGCGAAGAGGATCTTATTTCGTCAATTGTGGAAGTGCATCCTTCGGCCGATTGGTTTGAAAGAGAAGTCTTTGATATGTTCGGCATTATGTTTAATGGTCACCCCGACCTGAGACGTATTTTGACGGATTATGGATTTCGTGGCTATCCACTGCGCAAAGATTTTCCAACAACAGGTTATAGCGAAGTGCGCTATGACGATGTCGAAAAACGTGTGGTTTATGAGCCTGTCAGTTTGGTTCAGGAATATAGACAGTTTGATTTCATGTCCCCTTGGGAAGGTGCACAATACGTGCTTCCTGGTGATGAGAAGGAGGCAGGTCAATGATGGATGGATCAGGTGAATTTAACGATGCTCTGACGGGTGAGCAAAAAATTCGCAATTTTAACATTAACTTTGGCCCGCAACACCCCGCAGCACATGGTGTTTTGCGTTTAGTGCTGGAACTTGATGGCGAAATTGTGGAGCGGTGTGATCCGCATATTGGTCTTTTGCATCGAGGAACGGAAAAGCTCATGGAGAGCCGGACCTATTTGCAAAATTTGCCGTACTTTGATCGTCTCGATTACGTTGCGCCGATGAACCAAGAGCATGCTTGGTGTCTTGCTATCGAAAAGCTAACGGGTGTCGAAGTGCCCCGTCGGGCGTCGCTCATTCGGGTTCTCTTTTGTGAGATCGGGCGCGTGTTGAACCACTTGCTCAACATCACAACTCAGGCGCTTGACGTTGGAGCGCTTACGCCGCCGCTTTGGGGATTTGAGGAGCGTGAAAAGCTCATGGTCTTTTATGAGCGCGCCTGTGGTGCGCGTCTCCATGCGGCCTATTTTCGGCCAGGCGGTGTTCACCAAGACTTACCCGATGATTTGATTGACGACATTGAGGTTTGGGCAAAAGAGTTCCCTGTAGTTCTTACGGATATCGACGGGCTTCTCACGGAAAACCGGATCTTTAAACAGCGCAATGTGGATATTGCGGTGGTCAGTGAAGACGACATCATGAAATATGCGTTTTCTGGCGTGATGGTGCGGGGATCTGGGCTCGCTTGGGACTTGCGGCGTGCTCAACCCTATGAATGTTACGACGAGTTTGATTTTCAAATTCCTGTTGGCAAAAATGGTGACTGCTATGATCGGTATTTGTGTCGCATGGAGGAGATGCGGCAATCGGTCGGTATAATCCACCAGGCAATTGAGAAATTACGTGTGGAAAAGGGCGACGTCCTTGCGCGCGGAAAACTAACGCCGCCCAAGCGTGCAGATATGAAG
>WTIQ01000388.1 GCA_011525185.1 Paracoccaceae bacterium
CAATTGTCTGGGCCTGACAATAATTTTTCATATTTCAGATAGAATTTGCTTACCGATATGGAAGGTAATTTAACACTTAGCCAACGAATAATGCCAATTTAAATAATTCTGCTGACACAACAAAAAATGTAGTATTCATTGGATCCTGACGAGACCAAAACATCTTTGGAAGGCCGCAAATGCAAAAAACCAAGATATATTCAGCAAAAAAAATCTACACGATGAACCCATGTCGCCCCATTGTTTCACACGTAGCCGTAAAAGAAGGAAAAATATTAGGGGCAGGAAGCCTAGAAGAATTGGCTTCTTGGGGTGATTTTGATCTAGATGATACCTTTAGCGAAAAAGTGATTATGCCAGGATTCGTCGAAGGTCATGCACACACCATGGAAGGTACATTGTGGCGTAAGGTGTATTTAGGCTGGTTCGATCGCACAGATCCGAACGGTAAAACTTGGCGGGGCCTAAAAAGCTTAAATGAGATAATTGAAAGACTGTCGGCGGCCGAAAAAGAAATGTCTGATGACGACTCACCGCTTTCAGGCTGGTCTGTTGATCCGATTTATATGAATAATCAGAGAATATCTCGACAGGCTTTAGACCAAGTTTCGCAGACGCGCCCGATCGGTGTCCTTCACGCCTCAGGTCATATTTTAAACGTGAATTCTAAAGGACTCGAGCTAGCGGGACTACTAAAAAAGGGGATCAATCATCCGGGTATTCCCATCGGTAATGATGGTTATCCAACTGGAGAGTTATACGGGCCAGATGCAATGACTCCAGTCGGTATACATGTCGGGTTCGATAGATCTATGACCGACTGTGATGAGCAAGGCCTGCGCGATTATGCGAGGCTGTGCGTACGAGCTGGCGTAACAACCTGCACAGATCTTGCGGCCCGCTTAACCGACGAAAGTGTTAGCATGATGCTCAGGGTGACAGGGGAGGCAAATTTTCCGGCTTGCATTGTTCCGTTAAAGGTATTCTTCGGGATGACACCAAAAGACCTCGTTGACTATGTAAATGAGATACAGTCATTGAGCACAGAGCGATTGCGCTTGGGCAGAATAAAAGCTGTTTTGGATGGCTCAATTCAAGGCTTTTCTGCAAGACTTAATTGGCCAGGTTATTTCAATGGTGCGCCAAATGGCCTATGGTATACTTCACCGGAGCAACTTCTCGAATTGTACACATTGGCGCTCAAAAACAATCTGCAAATCCACACCCACACGAATGGAGATCAAGCTACGCAATTAGCCATAGAAACACTCGATGCTGTTTTGAAAATCCATCCATCATTCGATCATCGGTTCACACTGCAACATTGTCAGCTAGCATCAACAGCGCAGTTCCGAAAAATGTCAAAATTAGGTATGTGTGTAAATTTATTTGCAAACCATCATTATTACTGGGGTGACGAACATTACAGGCTGACGGTTGGGCCTGAACGAGCTGAGAGAATGAACGCCTGCAGAACCGCATTAGACGCAAATGTGAATATGGCTATTCACTCTGATGCGCCAATTACGCCTCTTGCGCCGTTATTCACTGCTTGGTGCGCGGTCAATAGGTTGACTGTTTCAGACCGGGTGCAAGGAGCACACGAGCGCATTTCCATACAAGAAGCGATGTACGCAATTACATTAGGCGCGGCTTACACATTGCATATGGACCAAGAAATTGGATCGATTGAAATTGGTAAGCGAGCCGATTTCGCAATTCTAGAGGATGATCCTTTCGATTCAGAGCCTGATAGCCTAAAGGATATTGCTGTTTGGGGTACCGTCCAAGGTGGCAGAATTTTTGAAGCGGATAACTTATCGTGAAAGAAATCCCTATTATCTTGATAAGCGGATATTTGGGTGCTGGAAAAACGACACTCATCAACAACTTACTTCGTCACTCAAACGGGAAGCGGCTCGCCGTTTTGGTCAATGAATTCGGTGAGCTTGCAATTGATGAAGACTTAATCGAGGCAGAAAACGATAAACTAATTTCTATAAGTGGTGGCTGTATTTGTTGTTCATTTGGGGATGACTTAACTGGCGCATTAAGTGATTTAGCAAGCTTTGTACCCAAACCTGACTATATCTTGATTGAAAGCTCAGGTGTTGCACTTCCAAATCAGATTGTTGCAAACGTAGGTCTGTTAAACAATTTTTTCATAACTTGTGTTGTTTGCATTGTGGATTGCTCAACCATTTTGCAGAAACTGCGTGATGGATACGTCTCTGATCTAATTTCAAACCAGATTGAAAGTTCAAATCTGGTCATCCTCAATAAAACCGATAATTGTA
>WTIQ01000029.1 GCA_011525185.1 Paracoccaceae bacterium
GCTATGCGCAATTGGGTGAAAACCTAAAAGCGATTGGTCATTTTGAGCAAGTTTTGGCAATATCGCCTAGTGCAAAAGAAAAAGACCTCCAGAAACTTTACGCTCCAACTGTACACAATAATTTGGGCGTATCTTTGAAGTCTCTTGGTTTCTTAGATGCCTCAGAGGATAACCTTCGCAAAGCAATCGAGCTGAAACCGCAGTTTGCCTCGGCCTACAATAACTATGGCAATCTTCTTAACGACAAAGCTGATCTGAAAGGCGCTCAGGAGTGCTTTGTAAAAGCGATCGATATTGAGCCGAGCAGCTTTGTTGCCTATTGGAATTTGCATTCGACGGTGAACGAAGCGCAAAAAGCAAAAGCGATCATTGAACAATGTTTGCAACATTCGCCACTGTTCAAAGACGCGATCTTTACTCTGGCTGGCATGAATGCATTTTCTGGAAAGCCTGAGCACTTCCGTGATCTGATGTCCTCGGGGTTTTCAGACGAACCGATATTGCGGTCAATTAATTGGGTATTGTCTTTGCCATCCATCCCAGAGCTGCATTTCAACAGATGGTCGATCTTTGATCGTGCCGCAGAATTAAGCGAGCGCTCACGTCCATTTTATGAATTCGGCGTATGGATGGGAGATAGCTTTAAGTACCTTATGAGGCACTTTCAAAAGGGTTATGGTTTCGACACCTTTGAAGGGCTTCCAGAGGACTGGCGCAGCGTGCCCAAAGGCTCTTATTCGAGTTTCGGTAAAATCCCCAAAATCAAAGGGGGTGAATTTATCGTTGGTCGATTTGAAGAGTCTTTGCCCAAGTTTTTTGAAATAGAGCGGCCCAAAGCCAGCCTCATCAACTTTGACGCTGATCTCTATGCCTCGACGCTGTGCGCTTTGAGCTATTGCAAACCGATTATTGACGAAAAAACCATCCTCATCTTTGACGAGTTTTTCATCAACCATGATTGGGAGCAGGATGAGTTCAAAGCGTTGAACGAATTCTGTGAGATGCATGGATTTGGCTATGAAGTGATTGCAATTTCACTTTACACCAAACAGGTGATGCTGCGTCTGACTGGAATTTGATAGGATCGTTGCATGTCATGGGAGGCGCTTGCCTGCCCCATAGGCAGGCGCGTTCGCTAGCCCAGCGCCATCCATAACTGGGGTTTTATAATTTACCACTTTCTATGCGGGTCAATTCGAAACTTCGATCATGGAGGAGCGATGGGATTTGCTGTCGTGCTTTGATAGCTTCTTCTGGATCAATCTCAACCGTCCTTTGAGTGGCTCGCTCACCGCCCAAATCACAGATGACCTCTCCCCAAGGAGAGACGATCATGGAATGCCCCCAGGTTTCTCTCCCATCCGCGTGCCGCCCCACTTGGGCCGCGGCCACGATCCACATGCCGTTTTCAATGGCGCGCGCGCGAAGCAAGACCTCCCAATGCGCGCGACCCGTTGCAACCGTAAAGGCAGAAGGGACAAAACACACAAGGCACCCCGCCTGCGCAAGGCGTCTAAAGACGTGGGGAAAACGCAGATCATAGCAGATTGTTAAGCCAATCGGGGCAAAGGGCGTTGTTACCAAGCTAAGCGCTTGCCCTGGCTCAAAGCGCGTCGATTCGCCCGTTGGTTTTTGGCCCTGCAATTGGATGTCAAAAAGATGTATTTTATCGTATTGGGCAACGATATTGCCCCCTTTGTCGATCAAAGCAGAATGATTGCGAAATTTGCTCTGACCTAACACAGGTGTTGAACCCAAATGTATCCAAAGGTCTAATTGCGCAGCCAATTTTTGGCAGGCTCGGATCACAGGGTCTTGCTCGGCTAGAACCACAAGTTGACGCGCGGTTTTAAAATCTCTGTTCATCATTCCAAACACTTCGGGCAAGGCGATGAAATTTGAATTTGTGTCTACGGCTTGTGCTCCTATTTCGTCCAAAAGAGCAATGTTGTCTTCATGCCGATTGGAAGATGTGGTTTGGACGAGAGTAAGCCTAAAAGGTTGCATGTCCTCTGTCATGTCAGAGCCACGGGTAATGATGCAACAAAAAAGCCACGCAAAAAGGATATTTTGCGTGGCTTCGGATGATAAACCAGAGTGATTTAGACGAGATCCGCCGTCATCACTTTGCTCCATGCTGCCACGAAGTCTGTTTTGAACTTCTCGGCATTGTCGTCTTGAGCATAGACCTCTGCCAGCGCACGCAACTGAGAATTTGATCCAAAGACCAAATCTGTGCGTGTCGCTGTGCGCACAGCTGCGCCACTTGCGCGGTCAGTGGCTTCATAGG
>WTIQ01000017.1 GCA_011525185.1 Paracoccaceae bacterium
CCTCAAAGCTGAGGCGTACCGCTTCGCTATCAAATTCCTTAAGATCAAATCGAAAAAAACCACTCCAATGGCCGAGCAAAAGCTCAGACATGAAGACCGCCACAAAATAGACGAAAAACCCTGCAAACAGGATCGTAAAGACAAAGAGCTCCTTAGAGGATAAAACTTGCCCTTCTTCCAAAGCCTGATCAATACGTTTCTGCGTCGGGTCTTCGGTTTTTTCCTGAGCGTCGCTTTCACTCGCCATTGCGCCCTCCGATCAAAAATCCCCCGATATAATCCAAAGCAAAGCCCGTGAGGTCCTCCATCGCATGTCCCAAAGGGGTTGCAGAGGCATAAAGCGCGATAAACACCACCAGCATTGTCATGGGAAACCCGAAAGAAAACAGGTTTAATTGCGGGGCTGAGCGGGTGACAACACCAATGGCAAAGTTGGACAACAGCAGCAGCGCAACAACAGGAAGCATGATCACACAAGCGATGTAAAACATCTCGCCCGCCGCATCGATGCCATATTGGCTCATCTCTCGAAATGGGACAGTCCCGCCAATTGGAAAGGCGTCATAACTTGCATAAATGGCGCGGATAAGGGCCAAATGCCCATCCAAAGACAGGAAAATTACGATCAAGAAAAGCGTCAGGATGTTACTCACCACAGGGGTTTGTCCGCCAGAGGTTGGATCCACCTGTGCCGCAAAGCCCAAGCCGCCAGAGGCCGCTATTTTTTCCCCAGCCAGGGCAACAGAGGCAAAGAGAATGCTCACAATGAGCCCCATTGAAATACCGATGAACAGCTCAACTGTGATCATGCGAACGAGATCATAAAGGTCAGCATTCAAAATAGGCATAGGATCGATGCGCCCAAAAAAGACAAAGGACAGGACCATACCCGTGACAATTCGAACCTGAAGCGGAACGGAACGCGCCCCAAAAAAAGGTGAGGCGAGCAAAAAGGCCCCGATCCGCAAGGCGCAGAAAAAGAAGATCATGATAAATTGCATCAGCTCGGAGAGCGCAAAACCCGGAATTCCCGTCGCCTGATCCAATATAACACCCTGCATCCCCTACCCCAGCGCACGAATGCTATCAAAGATAAAGGCGAAGTAATCGGAAAGCTGCGTCATCATAAAGCTCGCAAGAAGCGCAAATCCCCCCAGCACAAAGACAAGCTTGGGCACGAAACTTAGGGTCATCTCGTTGATTGAGGTCGCAGCCTGAAAAATACCGATCACCAAACCAATCGCAAGCGCAATGCCAAGGACAGGACCAGCCGCCATGACCACGTTCCAAAAAGCCAATCTCAGATGTTCGATGTTTGAGTCAAATTCCATGATGTCTCTCAATTCATATAAGTGGCGGCGATAGAGCCAACTGTCATGGCCCATCCATCCACGAGGACAAAGAGCAGCAATTTAAAGGGAAGGGATATGAGCATCGGGCTCAGCATCATCATCCCCAACGACATGAGGATTGAGGCAATCACCATATCGATCACTAGAAATGGAAGAAACAAAAGAAACCCGATTTGAAAGGCTGTCTTGAGCTCAGAGGTGATGAAGGCGGGCATCAAAACATTGAACGGGACATCCGCATTGGATTGATAAGGATCATCGCCCGCCAATTCCGCAAACATCGCCAATTCTGCTTCTCTCGTGTTGACGACGAGGAATTCTTTCAAGGTAGCCGCTGCGGTTTCGATGGCGCTCAGCGCTTCCATTTGACCATCCAAAAACGGAGCAAGCGCTTGATAATATATCTCTTCCAGCGTTGGGTACATGATAAAAATCGTCAAAAACAACGCGATAGAAACGAGCACCTGATTTGGCGGCGTTTGTTGCGTTCCAAGCGCTTGTCGTAAAATGGAAAGGACAATGATGATCCGAGTAAAGGCAGTTGCCCCAAGCAAAAGACTAGGTAGCAATGTGATCGCGGTCATCAACGCCAAAATTTGCAATGAGAGCGAATATTGTTGCGACCCGTCCTGACCTTCGCTCACCTGTAAGGCTGGCATGCCTGGAACCGCAATTTGCTGCGCAAGAACGGGACCAGCGCTGGTGACAACCAGTAAAAAGAGTGCAAGAAGAGCTGGGGTTAACCTAGAGAGAGGGCTCATCACGCACCTCCCGTTTCATCTCGCCCTCAATTTCGAGAAAGCTTGCACCCTGTTTGCCTTGCACGATAAGGACCGTTTTGCCCTGCACCTCAAACAAAGAAAGGACTGAGGCATGCGCAAGTCGGCGCGTCTCTAAGTGCTTGATACGGTTTTGTCCCGCGAGTTGTGATTGACCACCAAAGCGACTTTTGACAAACCACCACAACAACAGCAGCACAGTCGTGAAAACGACAACAATAATTACTTTTTGATTTAAATCGTCTAATCCAGTCATTCCTGCCTCCTTTAAAAAAGAGGCAAGTTTCATGCCAACTTAGACAGACTCGGCGCGTTCCTCTGGATCAACAATATCTGTAAAGCGTACACCATAGCGTTCGCCCACCATCACAACCTCACCTTTTGCGATGATTGCGCCATTGACCAATATATCCAATGGTTCACCCGCAAGGCGATCCAATTCGACCACAGAGCCTTCATTCAATTGAAGCAAATCCTTGATCGTCATTTCCGTACGACCCACTTCAATCGACATTTCGACCTCAATGCTTTCTAAAATCTTGAGCTTTTCCGCGCCCACTTTGTCGGTACGCGGTTTTGCGTCAACGTCTTCTACTTCTGTTTCATCGCTCATGTCGTATCACCCTTACTTGTTCTTAAGGTTCTGTTTCAAAAGGCTAATTGCCAGCGTTCCCCCAACATCTCCCAGCTCCGCTTCAAAAAACTCGCGTTCTTCCACAACCAGTTCAAGAGGGCCATTAATCGTAATGGGTAAGATGTCATCGACCTGAAACTGCAAGACTTGCGCCATAGATCTGTCAACCGAGGTAAGCCGCGCTGTACAGGACAAGGGGACATTGAAGACTGCATTTTGGAGACGCTCTGTCCAAGACAAGCTATCCACACTATCCGACTGCATACGCGATCTCAGCTGTGCGGCAATGGGCTTAAGCGTTTGCAAGGGGTACAGAACATCAAAGGACGCAGCCTCCGTCCCAGGCAATTGAATTTCAAAAGTACAACAGATAATTTGCTCAGCATCTTCCACAAATGACACGAACTGCAAATTTTCCTCACGCGAGACCTCGGAAAACTCCAGCTTAATTAATTCGCTCCATGCCACATCGAGCGCTTCGATCAAACCGTCGGTGATGATTTCGATAATGCGATCTTCTGTCGATGTGAATTCAGAACGACGCAATATCTTTACGATTCCAAGATTACCACCATAATAGGCATTGGTCAGCTTTGAGATAAGCTCTGGTGAGATCACCATCATCAAATTCCCACGTAGCATCTCAATTCTTGCAAGCGTGAGGCTCATGAAGGGTTCGGAGGAAAAGCTGTAATCTTCGAACGTCGTCACGCTTGGGTTCAGGGCTGTGACCCGAGGTTGTACCCGTAGCATCGGCTGAAAAACACCCCGCGAAAAGCGCGCGAAACGTTCATTGATCACGCGCAGCGCATAATAGTCACCCAATAAAGATAAATCATCGGACCCAAATTTAAAATCGCGCACACGCTTTTCACCACTGGCAAGGGTGGCGTCGACACCAGCGGCCGCATCGCCGTCTAGGCCAGCGATTAAAGCATCAACTTCGGGTTTGGATAATTTGGACGACGTCGACATTAAACCCTCACTGCATCACGTAAGATGTCAAGTGAACTTCCTCGATCCCGCCAAAGCCCTCTAAATCTTCAAGCTTAGCATTGATCACGTCCTTAAGATCGTTTGCCAAAAGCTTGCGCGCTTCGCGGCCCTCCACCATCTCTTCCGTATAATCACTCAGAGCGGCCAAAATCTCTGCCTTTAAGGCAGTAAGATGGGTCTCAACATTTGTCAGGATCGCTTCGTCATATTTAGTCGACACACCAATGCCGATTTGCAGAAAGCGACGTGATCCTTTCAAATTTGTCGTCATATTTCCTGGAATTTCAAAATAGAGTGTTTGAAATACCTCATCTTTTGGCGTCTCTTTGGACACTTTTTCTGGATCTTTTTCCTCAACGCAGTTCCCCTCGTCATCGAGGACTGGATTGCCCTCCTCATCAAGCTGACAGTTTTCCAGCTCTTCTGGGGGAATTTCACCTTCTTTTTGGCTGACAATTTCATTGGCGATATCTTGAGGATTATTTTGCGATCCACCAAAGATCATAAAGCCAGCACCGAGACCGACACCAACCAAGACAAATCCTGCAACAACAAAAATCAATATAGTAACTATATTGGATTTTTTCTTGGGTTGTTCTTCTTCTTCTGACATCACTCGGTCCCTTTATTAAACGGTGATATTAACACGGCCTTCGCCTCCAGATGTCCGTGATTGCGTCTCATTTGTCACGGAATCTTCGGTATTGTTTTGAGATCTTTTGCGGATAGTATTTGAGGACTGATCCGCTTGCTGTGAACCATCTTGAGGGCTGTTTTGATCAAATGAAAACTCTTTACCCCCCGTTCCCGCGTTTGCATAACTGACAGTATTCACCTTGTGACCCGAATTTTCGAGGCTGGAAACCAATTTACCCTCTATTTCACCAAGCAGTGAAATTGTTGCCTTACGTTCGGCTTGGATGCGCAAATCAAGTCCACCCGCTTTTTGGATAAAACTCAAATTTATGCGCCCAAGAGAGGCAGGCGTCAGGGTCAGAGCTAAGCGCTGCTGTCCCTGCGCCAAGGCACCAACAATCGTGCGCGCCAAGGAATTCACATAGCCTCTGCTTCCAAGGTCAAGATGACGCTCAACCCATTTCTCTAGCCCAGCCTCAGAGCGTCCATCTGCCAAACTACTCTGAGATTGAGAGCCTAGATTTACCCCTGTGTTAGAGATCAACGAAACATCTGCATATAAGACATTGGGCGCGACGGTCTGTGTTGCGCGATCTTTGCTCACTGCGCGCATTATGCCCGACTGAGCGGCCGCAAAGGCGCTAGAAGCGCGCGTAACCAAATCCACCTCACGCTCGTTTTCAACTGCCATGGCTTGAAATGCAGGCTTTGCAATCACTGGATCTTTTTGTGCTCCATCTAACACATCATTCTTAGTCGCCGATTTTCCTGCCCCATCCATCACCTGAACAGCTTTCTTAAATTCAACCCGTGAGGGCTCTGCGACTCGATTATCCCACTCTTCTCTCAGAGTTCTCGCAACATTTTGGGCAACATCGCTCGATTTGCTTAAGGTTTCCGAGCCAGTGTTTGGGGTCTTCTTCGCTGTCTCTTGCCCTGCTTCATTTTGTGCTGGGTCACGCTGTGCGTCGCTTGACATCCGTCTTGCGGACAGCGCGGCTTGTTCCAAGGTCTTGTTGGGTGTGGTGTCTGGTTTTACAGCTCCTTGCGTCCCCAGCTCGGGCTTTGCTGCCTGAGCGTGTTCAACTGTAGGTGTCTTTACATTAGCATCTCTTGCGCTGCTTTCTGTACGCTCTGGTGAACCCTTAACAGAAACACCCTGTGCTTCTTTTGGTGTAGCTGTATCTTTTGCTGATGGCTCAAGGCCGATCTTTCCCGTCTTATGCGCCTGAACGCCAGGCACGAGCGGATTTGAGGCTGGCAAACTTTCGTCATTTTGACCATCATCTTGGATCTCAAGGTCTGAGATCATCAATTCTACAGTTTCAGATGTGTCAGAAACTTTCACCTCGGTTGGGAAACTCACTGAAGGGGTACGGATGATTTCAGGGTTATCATTGACCACTTGAGGGATAATTTGAGGTGCAAAATCTGGTGCCTTTGCCTCGCCTAACTCGGGTACCGCTTCTAAGACCTCAGTCGATTTTTGTTCCACTCCATCATTTGGCGGCATGACACTGAGCGCAAAATCCAGATCATCCAGAAAATCAATAACCTGTTCTAGGTCAGGTTGCTCAATATCGGATGGTAAAAGGTTGGGTTGCTCAAGTTCAATAAAATCATCCGCACTCGACGATAAAGCGGATGGGACGGCTACGTCGAGTTTATTCTCTTTAACCGCATCCTTCGGCAGGGCCTCTACGGTCGAAAGTGTTTGATCACCTGGAACGGCAACTGAATCACCATAAGCAAAATTTGACACACTCTTTAGCGCACTGAGACGCTCTTTAAGTTTTGCAAGTGCCTCGCGCAATTCAGGTACAGCGAAAGGCGTCTCAAAAGTGTGCTCTGGCAAAGACGGTTTCGCCTCTGTCGTAAGCTCGGCCTCCGTTGTTAGCTCGGTCTCTGTCGTTAGCTCGGCTTCCGTTGTTAGTTTGGCCTCTGTCGTTAGCTCGGCCTCCTTTGTTAGCTCGGCTTCCGTTGTTAGTTTGGCCTCTGTCGTTAGCTCGGCTTCCGTTGTTAGTTTGGCCTCTGTCGTTAGCTCGGCCTCCTTTGTTAGCTCGGCCTCCGTTGTTAGTTTAGCCTCTGTTGTTAGTTTGGCCTCTGTTGTTAGTTTAGCCTCTGTTGTTAGTTTGACATCGGTCGCCACGGGATTTTCATGGGTCTCTTGGCTTGGTAAATCGCTTGGCAAACTGGTCGTAACATGTGTGTCAGGCTCCACATCATCATTACGCACAGTATCACCCGTCACTGTCACAACTGGTGTATCGGGCTTTAGCTCCGCTCCATCAGCGGTTTCAATATCCATCGCGCTTACCGCTTCAGTTGGCACCACAGCGATTTCTGAGTTGCCATCTTGCGAAATGAGTGCAGGATCAATCGGCTCTTCAGCCGTGGCTTCCACAACCTTCAGAGCTGATAAGCTGCTATCAACAAGGGCAATGAATTGGTCCTTTGTTCCTAGTTCATCATCGGAAACGACAAGCGTAGCATCTACATCAGAAGAGACTGGGGCAGAAACTTCATCCTGTAAAGCCTGCAAAAATGCCTTAATATGAGCAATATCTTCGAGTGAAAGAGGAACATCTAGGCTCACGGCCTCCAACTCGGACGCAATCATAGCTTCATCTACGATTGGAGTATCCACAAACTTGGACTGCTGCTCAGTCGTGTCCAAAAAGGAGACTAGACGGGCCAATGCGAGTTTGCCAGCCTCTCCTTCTAGGGTCGCTAGATCAAGCCCAGGTAAGGCAGCATGCAAAGCGGTCTTATCTGCCTCAGTTCCGTCCATATCAACAAAATCCTGAGAGGTCTCTTCCGAGCCCTTTTGGTCCTCGCCCTTGATACTCTGAAGCTGTCGAATGAGGTTAGCAAAATCCCCATTGAACGGAGCACCATTTGCCAACTCTCCATCTGCCAAAGGCTGGTTGGTCAGGTCTTGTCCAACGTTAAATATGACCGAATTCAAAATCGTCATTGCGTCTTCATCCGCTTGTTCGCACTACGATTTCTGCAAAATATATGCCAAATTGAACCCTGAGCATGTTCAGCCACAGTGAGCACTGTTTTGACGGTTCGCTCACGCAACAGGTTTCTGTCATTGAAATGGTCGCTCAGGGCTTGGCGTAACGGGAAAAATCCTGCGTCTTATCCAGCTTTTGTTCTTTTTGAGACCGAATAAGCGATTTTGCTTCATCTATAAGTTGTTCAAGCTTGGCATTGCGAAAAGACTGCGCCTTGGACTTGCTGCGCAGTTCTTCGATTTCTGCTTCTATAAATTCGACGCGATTTTCGAGGACCAAAAGCTGTTCGGACAATTTGAGTGCATACCATCGCGCCGCACGCAATTCACTTGGATCGTCACAACTTCGGCCATCGGTGTTGTCCTTAAGTTCAACAACTCTTTCGATAAGCGCATGAAGCTCTTCTAACTGCTGTTGCTGCTCAAACAGCGCTGCACGCAATTTTACGGATTGCGCTTTGTTTTTAAGCGAAATTTTTTCCAGTATGTCTTTACGCCGCTCTGACTTCATCTAGCTTTCTTTCAAAAGCTCAATAAGAGCACCAAAGGCCTTTTCATACTGCTCAACATCTTGAGGCGATTGTTTGAGAAAATTGATAATGTCGGGCCATTTTTTATACGCAATATCAAGATCTTTATCCTGTCCTGGTGCATACCCTCCCATCAGGATCAGGTCCTTATTTTCCTGATATACGTTGATCAAGGTTTTCAACCGATCTGCATGCTCCTGGTGGCTTGGCGAGACGATATCATTCATCACGCGGCTGACCGATTGAGAGATGTCAATAGCAGGATAGATGCCCATGTTGGCGTAATCGCGATTGAGCACAATATGCCCGTCAAAAATTGCACGAGCCGTATCAACAACCGGATCATTGGTGTCATCGCCATCTGCTAAAACTGTGTAAATGCCCGTAATCGACCCCCCAGAAGCAGAGAGGCCCATCCCAGCACGTTCCACTATACCCGAGATCAGCGCGATCACAGAGGCAGGATAGCCCTTGGACGTTGGAATTTCACCAAGCGCGAGACCAATTTCACGCCTTGCATGGGCAACGCGGGTCAAACTATCCATAATCAGAAGTACATTTTTTCCCTGGTCCCGAAAATATTCAGAAATTGCAATGGCGCGGTTCGCTCCGCGAATTCGCAAGAGTGGCGAGCGGTCTGCTGGCACAGCCACAGCACAGAGTTTTTTGCGCGTTTCCTCGTCAAACACGCGATCTACGAATTCCAAAACCTCTCTTGAACGCTCACCGATCAACCCCACAACGATCACATCTGCATCACTGTATTT
>WTIQ01000101.1 GCA_011525185.1 Paracoccaceae bacterium
AAAATCCTCTTTGGATTTCTCATTCACGCTAACCTATAGTCAAGCTGAAGTATTGTGCAATCCCGCCCTGATAAATACCCTTAAACAGTCCACCGATATGATCATTGGAAAATCGATCACTTTGCCTTCTGGCGCAACACATGACGCGTCAGCAATGGCCGAATTATGTCCGATCTCAATGTTATTCGTGCGATGTAGAAACGGAATAAGCCATTCGCCGGAGGAATTTGCCTCACGCGATGATATGCACCTTGCAGTCGAGACAATTGCAAAATTTCTTACATCTCTGGATACAAAAAGCCTCGTAAAAAACACGGCTCTTTAAACAAAAGCGAACATGAGTAATGGTGCGCTAGGTTCTCTAACTGCATAATACGAGTAAAAGCACTCTGAGTACCCTAATCTGACTGTTTCAAGATTATTGTCAGTTTATGATTGGTCGTTGGTCCAACAGCCGCAATGCAGTCTCTCACGGCTTAAGCGATGAACTCAGGGCCGTTGTCTGACCCTCCAAATAACGTTTCCGAGCCATAATTCTGATCCCCCATCCCTACCAAATTTTGGCACCGTTTTACGAGGCTAAGACAAAGGGACAGCTATACAAACGCAGCTATACCCAAATCCAGTACTGCAATGAGCGCGTATTGGGAGGTATAACCGGCTACAGAAGCAGCATTTGAATGAAGCGATGGCTTAGGTCTGCCCGATATCATTAAAATTGAACGGAAAAACCCATGAAGTAGTCTGAGCCACAATGCTGTAAACCATTAACCTTTGAGATATGGTTCGTGTATCTTCCGATGACGCTTGAGTTACTCATTACTGGTATACTCAAGCTTAAACTACCTGACCTATTATTGTTAAGATTATTGAGTTGGCCAACGCCAGAAAAACTGATTCTAACACCAGATGTGTTGGTTATTTCCGCGCCAAGAACGAGTGGAAGTTGCGTCTCACTGTAGGTCTCCGTCCCAAATTTTGATGTCTTCTGATAAAAGCCAGCACCAATTTTATAGCCGAGCTTCCAATTCAAAAAGAAGGTAGTATCTTGCGAAAATTCGCGATAAGCGTAAACCAAGTTTTGATTAAAACTGAAATCACTGGTTGTTCTGTTGAAATTCCGCTTCCACTTAAATGCTCGTACGCAAGATGCCAATCTGGCGAAAGCATATATTCAGTTGTCACAGACACACCATCAATTTGCCCCGCAAAATTTTGATTTTCTAGTTTGACTTGCGCATCGCTCAAAAGAGCCGATACAGCCACAGTTAATTGCTGGGCGCCTACCTGAGTAGCGAGAGTCATCAAAAATGCTATGAGTATGGTACGCATGGTTTTAATCCTTAGAGGCACAAAAAGCCTGATAAATAGTTGTGTAATTTGCTGCTAAGTCGACAGCCCATGAAATCTCTAGGGCCTTTTCTTTATCTTCAGGGTTTTTTTCTAAATCTTTCCACATTTCTGGTGTAAGGCCCAAAAGAAAGTCAACTGTGTCCGAAATATCCTTACACGCCTTGTCACTATATTTTTTGTCTGCAGCTCCTACCTGCGTAGCAAGTGTAATCAGTATTGCTATTGATAAGTTGCGCATGGTCTAAGCTCCTTCTGCCTCATGACTGTTATCCTCTAAAATCCAAACGTTCCAAATGAATGCGACAGGCCAACAGAAAAGCGACAGTAGAAAAAAGCCAGTCCAGCTAGAACCCTTTTCGTCTGCAATACTGGCTGGAATAAACAGAATACAAATTCCAAATATAACTAGGCCTAGAAAAAAAATTATCGATAGAATATCGCCCAAGATTTACTCCCACTACCGTTCTCAGAATAACGAGGTTAAAAAAATTTAAAAGTATTTAGTTTTCTCAGAACCCATCACTTAACCCCATAGTTTATGGAGTTAAGATGGTGGATACCCATACAGGCAAAATTCTTGGGTTTATAGGAGCTACTTACCTTCGATCCATAACCCTAAAAACCTTCCACACATTCCACAAACACCCAACCCCAAATCACCTTAGTCATCAAGAAACACAAAGTCGTATATTTGAATCTTCTTCTTTGTTATCAATTTAGCTACGCAAGGAGAGCAGTATGGACATATTAAGATCAGGCACACGCCCTACAAAGAAAGCATCTTCTGAGTATTTCACAGGTACAGTGTGGCAAGACCCTATCGTTGAGGCTCCTGAGCCAGCACGAGTGCGGGCAATTAGGGTAACATTTGAACCAGCGGCTAGAACTGCGTGGCACACTCATCCGCTAGGACAGACGCTCT
>WTIQ01000268.1 GCA_011525185.1 Paracoccaceae bacterium
CACCTGAGGGGTCAACATTGCCTCCATCAGGCTCCCACATAATTGTGCGAATACCATCATAATTGACCAAGGGGTGAAGCTCTTCGGCCTGTTCGCGGGAAATTTCGCTAAAATTCATCCCGTAGAGCTTTGCCTTAGAGGCCTGCAATTGCAGCTGATGTGACCTGTTTTCGGTTTGCGCCAAGTAGAGCGAGCCTGGTTGAAAGACACCGCAGCCTTGGCCGGTTTCCGCCTCAAGCTCTTTATAGAGGTTCATCGTATAATGCTGAATACGGCTAATATTTGTGCTATCGTGCAGACCGTGAATATTTGCCGCCGCATGCCATGTCGAGCCAGAGGTCAATTCATCTCGTTCCAGAAGAACAACATCACTCCACCCAAGTTTTGTGAGATGGTAGAGAATGGAGCATCCAATGACACCCCCGCCAATGACGACTGCTTGTGCATGAGTTTTCACGGGTCATATCCTTTATTTTTAACGAAACGCAAGCTTGCGCCTACGATACCTGATTTTGCCCTGATGGCCCTTTTTGACTTAAGCTAAAAGTATATGTCAAAACTTCACACCGCATTGACGACAGCGACATCTCAGTTTCCGACACTGCACTGTCGTGAATGATCTTGTCCAAAAGCGCAAGATTTCGCAGAGTAGGTCTTAAGCAAAACAAGGAAGAACCCATGAAAACGGATGCGCGTGTTGTCGTCATAGGCGGTGGTGTGGTGGGCTGCAGCGTTCTCTATCACCTCACAAAACTGGGCTGGAGTGACGTCATGCTTGTGGAGAGATCGGAACTCACCTCTGGCTCGACTTGGCATGCCGCGGGCGGATTTCATACGCTTAACGGCGACACGAACATGGCCGCTTTGCAGGGGTACACCATTCGTCTTTACAAAGAATTAGAGGAAATCACGGGCATGTCCTGCGGTCTACATCACGTCGGAGGTGTCACTCTGGCGGATAATCAAGAACGCTTTGATATGCTTCTCGCAGAACGGGCCAAACATCGATATATGGGTTTAGAAACCGAAATTGTCGGACCAGAAGAGATCGCAAAAATTGCCCCGGTGACAAACATAGATGGGATAATCGGCGCGCTTTATGACCCATTGGACGGTCACCTTGACCCGTCTGGCACCACATATGCCTATGCCAAAGCAGCGCGTATGGGCGGGGCGAGCATCGAAACACACACTCTTGTAAAGGAAACCAAGCAACGCAGAGATGGGACGTGGGATGTGCATACCGACAAAGGCTCCATCCATGCGGAACATGTGGTCAACGCCGCTGGTCTTTGGGCGCGCGAAGTTGGTGAGATGGCAGGTGTTTATTTACCGCTTCACCCGATGGAGCACCAATATATCGTGACTGAAGATATTGCGGAAATTTATGAACGCGAGAGCGAACACCCGCATGTTATGGACCCTTCGGGCGAAAGTTATCTACGCCAAGAAGGCCGTGGCCTCTGTATTGGATTTTATGAGCAAAACTGTCGCCCTTGGGCCGTTGACGGGACACCTTGGTCGTTTGGACATGAGCTTCTGCCTGATGATTTTGACAAAATTGCAGAGAGTATAGAATTTGCCTATCGACGCTTTCCTGTGCTTGAGCGCGCGGGCGTGAAGTCGGTTATTCATGGCCCCTTTACCTTTGCACCTGACGGCAATCCGCTTGTTGGCCCCGTTCCGGGGCGCCGCAATTACTGGTCTGCTTGCGGTGTGATGGCTGGCTTTTCACAGGGCGGCGGCGTTGGGTTGATGCTTGCACAATGGATGATAGAGGGCGAAACTGAGCGCGACACGATGGCCATGGATGTTGCTCGATTTGGGGATTGGATCAGCCCAGGCTATACGCTCCCAAAAGTGGTGGAGAATTATCAGAAACGGTTTTCCGTATCCTATCCAAACGAAGAGCTCCCTGCTGCGCGACCACTGCGCACCACGCCGATGTATGATATTTTTGACAACATGGGAGCCGTTTGGGGCGCACAATACGGCTTAGAAGTGGTGAACTATTTTGCCAAAGATGACGAGCCACGCTTTGAAACGCCCTCGTTTAGACGCTCCAACGCTTTTGAGGCGACGCGACGCGAAGTTATGGCGGTGCGCACCAACATTGGCATCAACGAAACCCATAATTTCGGGAAATATCTTATCTCAGGTCGTGATGCACGTCGCTGGCTTGATCGGATCATGGCAGGTCGTATTCCTGAAAAGGGACGCCTGTCCCTCACTCCCATGCTCTCGCACAAGGGACGCTTGATTGGAGATTTTACTG
>WTIQ01000011.1 GCA_011525185.1 Paracoccaceae bacterium
CATCCTGCCGTGCTGCGCCGACTGGCGCGCCCCTCGGCCGCTTCAAAGACTCTAGATGACCTCGCGGTTTGGCGGTCAATATGTCCAGAGATAGCGCTGCGTTCCACCTTTATCGTCGGCTATCCAGGTGAGAGCGAAAGCGAATTTGAAACACTTCTCGAATGGTTAGACGAAGCGCAGTTGGATCGGGTTGGTTGTTTTCAATACGAAAACGTTGATGGCGCACGCTCCAATCACTTGCCAGATCACGTGCCCGATGATGTCAAACAAGACCGGTGGGAACGGTTCATGGCAAAATCACAAGCCATTTCAGAGGCGAAACTTGCAAAAAAAGTTAGCAGCCAACTTGATGTTATCATTGATGATATCGACAGCGACGGAGCCACATGCCGCACATGGGCTGATGCCCCAGAAATAGACGGAAACCTTTTTATCGACGAAGGTTTTGAAGGTCTCAATATCGGCGATATCGTCACAGTCGAGGTTGACGAAGCCAGTGAATATGATTTGTGGGGTAAATTACCGCGCTGACGCTCCCTCGCACCGCCCGTGTCAATGTATCGCGCATCTTTCAGAGCAGGCTCACGTTTAAATATTGGCATCGCAGACTACTTACACTTCATGACAACACGTATCCTTTTCAACGCAGACTGCCCTGTGTGTAATGCCGAAATTTGCCATTATCGTGATTATGCAGCACGGCGAGGCATCCAACTTGGGTTTGATGACCTCAATACGGTAGATCCTGAAACCTATGGTATAACGCGTGATCAAGCTGCCAAACGGCTGTACGTACTTCATGACGGAGAGATCATATCCGGCATTCCAGCTTTTTTGATCATTTGGTCCCTCCTGCCTCGATATCGCTGGTTGGGTAAACTCGTTAACCTGCCGCTGATCAGACACATTGCTATTTTCGTATATGATTGGATCTTGGCCCCTGGTCTCTTTTGGTTCGACCAACGGCGGCAAAAGCGCACAGCATAACTCTACCTAAAACACTGGAGGGTCCTGCAAAGCGGCCCCCGAAAGACCGTAGGCGCGGCCCTGCTGTTCCACGGGGAGGGTTGTTTATGCTATCATTTTTGCAGAGGTCTTTATTATTGGCGTAAGACGTCAGAGGGCTCGACTGGCCGCAGCATTCTGAGATGAAAGCGTGTTGAATATCACTGAGATTTGCCACACGTGAACCATCGCTCCGGCAGGTTTGGTCAAGGAGACACTGTTACCAGCTTAAATGCACAATTTTGAACCCTAAAATTTTGCCCCTTAAACTGATCAAGACGTGTGTACTTCAGAATCTTTTCGTGACGTAGGCGTAATATCTCTGTATGTCACCTTTGTCGGTTTTGAGCGTGCACTCGCCACGCTTTAACAGCAGAATGGCGTGGACCAAGTAAAGGTGACACATGAGCAAAACAATCACTGAACCCGCCCAGCAAATTGATGTTGTCCATGAAACTGATGTGCTTGTCGTTGGGTCTGGTCCGGGTGGCTTGGCTGCGGCGCTGGCTGCTGCACGCATGGGGGTGAAAACAACACTTGTGGAACGCTTTGGATGTTTTGGTGGGAACATCACAACCGTGGGCGTTGAGGGATTTGCGTGGTATCGCCATGCACAAACCGTCGAAGCGGGCGGATTGGGACGCGAATTCGAAGATCGTGCAAAAGAAATGGGGGCCGCTGTACCCGAAAGCCAAAGCCTTTCCTATGAATTTGATTCAGAAGGGTTCAAATTGGTTGCGGATCGTTTGGTTGAAGAAGCGGGTGTGATCCCGATGCTGCACCGTCTTTTCGTTGCACCGATTATGCAGGGCGACCGCATCACTGGCATCATTACAGAATCCAAAGCGGGTCGCGAGGCCTTGTTGGCCAAGGTCGTAATTGATGCCACGGGGGACGCGGATATTGCACATCGCGCAGGGGCACCTTTGACGAAACCACCGAAAGAAGAGTTACAAGCGGCAAGTGTGATGTTTCATTGCGCAGGGGTTGATAAGAAAAAATTCATGGAAGATGTGAAAGAAAATCCACTGACTTACGCGGATTGGTCCACGGGCGAATGGACAGTGGAAACAGATGGGAAAGAAGACAAAATGTTTTCCCCATTCATCAAAAAACCCTTCGAACAGGCACGACAATCGGGCGTGATCCCCGTGGATTTAACAACGATTTCGGGAACATGGGGCGCCGTGCATGACACGGGTGAAATGACCTATATGAATTTGGTCCATCTGGCGGAATGCGACGGAACAGATCCATCTGATTTAACC
>WTIQ01000218.1 GCA_011525185.1 Paracoccaceae bacterium
AAAAGGAATAGAGCGATCCCCTCCCATCCGGCGAGGGCAAAGGCAAGCACAAGCATGAGTGCCTGTAAGCCCCAGTAAAGGAAAAAGGGATTGCTGAGGTCATACCAAGGCAAATTCTTTTTTGCCAAGCGTTCCTTTTCGGCGCGAAACGCGGACTTTGCGCATGCGACAATCACGCGAAGGAAAAAGCGATGGAAGTTTTCATTATATCGCGCGGTGACAGCATCGCGCGGAGTGCCGACATAGACATGATGCACTAAAAGGTGTTCAGAGCGAAAATGCGAATAAAACGCCATCGCCAATAGCCAATCGGCTAAATTTCGGGACAGTTTATCTGACTTATGCATCAATTCATGTGCGTAATTGATACCAACAGCACCTGTGACAAGTCCCACTGCATAAAACAGGCCTACCTTTTCCCAAAAGGTCAGCGCAGACTGCCCCGTATACCAAATCACGGCAAATATGAGAGCAAATTGGATAGGTGCCCAAATCAGTGTGACCAGCTCATACCAGAACAACTCTCGCTGGTCAGTCTCTGGGTCTAAATTCGCTTCATTCAACCCAAAGATCTTATCAAGAACGGTAAAAAGCACCCAGACTGTGAGAACGGGCAACAAGAACCACCATCCCCCCCAAATGGCTGCGTAAGCGACCATAGGGACCAAAACGAGTCCTGCCCAATAGGGTGCGATGCTTAAGAAGGAGATGGGTGAGGCTTTAGATGGCATGCTCATGGATCATAGGTGACAGTTTTCACTTAACGTCTTGTGTAAACATAACATCTGAATGTGCAAGATCAAAGACTTTACGCATCACTGTTGGTAATCCGCTTGGCTTAAATTTATCTGTGCTCACGAAATGCAATGTGTCTTGCGAGGCTTTAAGCATCAGAACCTTAACCCGAAGACGGAGATGAAAATGTGTGAATGTGTGCAGCACTTCCTCTTTAAGTTCTCGCCAGTCTCCTTCCATAGGAGGGGTATCTGTTGGAGCATCACTCCAATCGCTCGTCGGCCATCCCATCATACCGCCCAAAAGACCTTTGTCAGGGCGTTTTTCCAAGAAATACGCACCCAAACTGTCACGCACCACATAGGCATATCCTTTGCGTGTTGGTTTCTCTTTCTTGGGCGTTTTTTTGGGCAAATCTTGGGCTGTGCCTGCTTGGCGTGCCTTGCAGCTCTGAGACCATGGGCAAAGCCCGCAGGCGGGAGACTTTGGTGTGCAAACTGTTGCACCTAAATCCATGACGGCTTGTGCATAATCGCCGCATCGCTCCAGTGGCGTGAGCGCTTCGGCCTTTTCGGTGAGGAGCGGCTTAGAGGAGGGCAAAGGCATGTGGATATCATGCAAACGTGACATCACGCGCTCCACATTGCCATCAACGACAGTGTGTCGCCGATCAAAGGCGATCGATGAAATCGCAGCCGCTGTATATGGACCAATCCCTGGCAGAGCTAAGAGCGCATTATGCTCATTGGGAAATGCCCCCCCGTGATGGTCCACGATTGAACGTGCACATTTCAACAAATTACGCGCTCGTGCGTAATACCCAAGTCCTGCCCATTCTGCCATAACCTCTTCGTCCTCCGCCGAGGCTAGGGCGGTCACATCTGGCCATCGCGCAGTAAAGCGCAAAAAATAGGCTGTCACAGCGGCTACGGTTGTTTGTTGGAGCATGATCTCCGACATCCATACTCGATAAGGATCGGGGGTAACGCCGCGCTTTCTGTCCTGTGGGCTTATGCGCCAGGGCATGTCACGCGCGTTGTGATCGTACCAGTTGAGCAATTGATCGGATAACGAGAATTCACGCACGATTTATCACTTTTTTGTTTTCTCTTGGCGCATTGCACCCTAAGTCTGGCTATAGAGTTTTACCTAAGGTGACAAGTTATGGTGGCGCGACGAAGGATCGCTTCTCATGGGTTTAAGCAAGCCTCTGCTTTATTAAAGCGGAGTGTGCAAGATGTGAGCAGTCGCAGAGGGTTCGCACAGAGCCGTATCCTCACCCATTGGGAAGATATCGTCGGCCAAGATATCGCCCGCATCGCGACACCTGTAAAAGTGAGCTACACCAAAGGCGGACTGGGCGCGACCCTTGTTCTTTTGTGCTCCGGGGTAAATGCACCCCTCCTTGAGATGCAAAAGCCCGTGATCCACGAAAGAGTAAACGCGGTCTATGGGTATAACGCGATCTCACGCGTTCGGATCACTCAAACATCTGCGCATGGCGTGGATAACACAGATGAGCTGCGAGAAAAACAAAAGGCAACTTCTCCTCAAGCCACAGTCGCCCTTGAAGAGAAATCAAAAAAAATGGTTGAATCTGTTGAAAATCCAAGGCTTTCTGCGGCCTTGGAAAAACTTGCGCAAAATGTTCTAAGTCGTCAAAAAAGCGAATAATGTCAGGAAAGGCATATCAGTGATGCTGAAAAAAAATCTTCCCTTAGTTGCAGTGTTTGTTGTGGCCTTAGCGGTCGGTGTTTACTTTATCACGTCTTCTGGGCAAGAGGACGAGATGGCCGCAATGCCAGAAAAGACAGAGACATCTGTTGAAGCGACTGAACCAGCTTCGCAATCTGGCTCTGGTCCGATTGAAATGGTGCTCGGGGACGCAAATGCTCCGATCACTGTTATTGAATATGCGTCCTATACCTGTCCGCATTGTGCAAGCTTTCACAGAGAAACTTACAAGCCGCTCAAAGAGAATTATGTTGATACAGGAAAGATAAAGTTCATATTCCGTGAAGTATATTTTGACAAATACGGTCTTTGGGCCTCTCTTATCGCAAGGTGCGCTGGGCCTGACGCTTTTTTCCCTGTGACGGATATGTTGCTTGGCTCTCAGATGACATGGGCGCGTGCGGGTGATGATCTCGCGGTCATCGGAGAGCTCAAGAAATTGGCACGCGTTGCTGGTATGGCGGACGAGAAAATTGAAGCTTGCCTGCAAGACCAAGATAAAGTCACCAGTCTCGTCGAGTGGTATAAGGCGAATGCCGAGGCAGACGGCGTGCGCTCAACGCCGAGTTTCCTAATTAATGGGACTCTTTATGAAAACATGTCCTATGAGGCCTTCTCTACACTTTTGGACGATAAACTGGGTGGTTAGATGGCAGCTCCTCTTGATGGTCTAAAAGTCGTTGAACTTGCTCGCATTTTGGCAGGGCCTTGGGCTGGTCAGACTTTAAGCGATCTTGGAGCGGAAGTGATAAAGATAGAGGCCCCTCAGGGCGATGATACTCGCCAATGGGGGCCACCTTTTGTCACGCGCGATGATGATACATCCGCCTCTTATTTCCACTCATGTAACCGTGGTAAAACGAGCGTTGTTATTGATTTCCGCACTGCGGAGGGCAAGCAAGACCTATTAAATTTGATCAAAGAGGCTGATATTTTGATCGAAAATTACAAGGTAGGAGGGCTTGCGAAATACGGGCTTGATTACGAAACCCTATCTCATGTGAACCCCGCTCTCATTTATTGCTCTATAACGGGATTTGGGCAAACGGGTCCTTATGCGCATCGTGCTGGATATGATTATATTATCCAAGGGATGTCTGGTTTCATGTCTATTACGGGTGAACCAGATGGGGCACCACAGCGTGCAGGGGTTGCAATAACGGATTTGTTTACGGGCGTTTATGCGACCACCGCCATCCTCTCAGCACTGCACATGCGTGCAAAAACAGGGCAGGGTCAGCATATTGATATGTCTCTCTTAGATACAGCCGTTTCGGTTATGGCCAACCAAGGCATGAATTATCTCACCACGGGAACTCCGCCTGCGCGAACGGGAAACTATCATCCAAACCTTACCCCATATCAGGTATTTGAGTGCTGCGACGGTCATATTATCATTGCGACTGGAAACGATGCACAATATCGCAGGCTGTGTCAGATTTTGGATCTCAAGCACATGACAGAGGCCCCCGAGTACCTCAAGAATGCAGATCGTGTTGCAAACCGTGAGCAGATGATTGACGCCTTGATGGATAAAACACGCCAATGGTCTAAACTGGATTTGCTCAGTGCTTGCGAGCGTGAGGGTGTGCCAGCAGGGCCTATCAATAACATGCAAGAGGTGTTTGACGATCCGCAGATCCAACATCGTGGCCTTCAAATTGACTTTGATGGTATTCCCTCTGTGCGCTCACCCTTTCGGTTTTCAAACGCCTCATTGAAACTGGATCGCCCCTCTCCAAAATTGGGAGAGAATTAGAGCACATCGCGCAAAAGGGGGTGCTAGTGTTGTGCTGTTCTATTATTGTCAACGAAGCAAAGGGCTCGCGGACGCTATGCGTTGCAGTTCATCGTGATGCGTCAGAGCCGTCTTGATGATCTCTTGAAAAGCATTTGGCTCATCTGCATGAAGCCGAACGGGCAGAGCCAAGACCTCACTTTGCAACGTGCGTGGTAACCGCGCGGCGTCTTTTTCTGTCGTCACAAATTGCGCTTGATGTGAGAGAGCCAGTCGCTTTAATCGCATGAAAAGGGACGATGAGATCTCTCCATGATCTGGTAGAGCTTCACAATGGATGAGCTTGGCGCCGAGCAGGCGCAAGGTGTCAAAGAATTTCTCAGGTCGACCGATACCGGCAAATGCGACGCAGGGCGCGCCGTCCCAATCCATGCCAGTTTGCAAGGGGCTAAGTTCGGCTCTGATGCGTGGCACTGTAATTTGCGCGTCACTTACGCGCTCTTGAGACGTTTGATTGCCAATGGACAAACAGGCATCTGCCCGACTGAGACCAACATCCACGGGTTCTCGTAACGGTCCAGCTGGGATACATAGCCCGTTTCCAAAGCCTGTTTCTGCATCCACTACAATAAGCGAATAGGTTTTAAAGACGCTGGGATCCTGAAAGCCATCGTCAAGGATCACAATATCTGGTGCAAGTGTCTCGATTAATCCGTTTGCCAAGTCTCGGCGGGGTGTGACGATTGTGGGGGCAAAATTGGCCAGAAGCAGGGGTTCATCGCCGCAAAGATCAGCTGTGTGTTTGCTTGGATCGACTTGCATTGGCGATGTTGCCCGACCTTTGTAGCCTTTAGAGACAATAACGGGGGAGAGACCTAAGCTGTTGGCGGCCTCTACCAGAGCGATAACCGTTGGCGTCTTACCTGTTCCACCCGCGTTCAGGTTTCCCACACAGATGACAGGTGCAGGATATTTGACAGCTGTTTTTGACTTTAATCGACATGCTGTCGCATATTCATATAGTTTTCCAAAAGGCCATAACAGCTGTGAAATTAGTCGGGATTTAAACGAGGCATCATACCAATGATGGGGCGTTTTCATGTATCAAACTCAAGATTTTCTACATGTGTCACAATATCTTCTGCCAGCTCATCGGTCAATCTAGCTCCTTGGGTTAGGGCATCCCAGGCATTATAGGTCATCTTTGCAGCAGTACTCGGCGTTATAATTTGACTGACCGCTGCCGCCAGCGAGTCCGCATCGGTTACAATCCTGGCAGCCCCAGATTTGGCCAAGCGCGAGTAACGGGGCAAAAACTCGGATACTCTGGGCCCGTATACGAGTGCACATCCATGACTGGCTGGTACATAAGGGTCGAGACCGCCCTGTTCTCCTCCCAAGGATTGGCCAAGAAAAACCACAGGCGCAATCGAATACCACATCTCCAGCGCATCGCTCGGCTGCGCGATGAAAATCTGTGTGTCATCACAGGGAGACTTGGCATCCTGCTCAAAGTCCACACGCACGGGAATGTTGCTTAAGAGTGCTGAAATTCGGTCTTTGTTCATGGTCTCATGAGGCAGTATCACAAGCAAATTACGGTGGTCCCGCTTGAGAACAGCCTCTTGCGCACGAAGTATGATAGCAAGCTCTTGTTCACCTATGCAAGCTGCCAGCCAAAGTGGTCTACCCTGGCACGCTTGTGAAAACCTTTCGTGAAGAGCGTGTTGGGCGTTGGACAATACCGATGCCTCTTGAAGCTCACCCTTGACAAAAATGCGATCTGCGGGGGCACCCGATCTGATGAGTTGTGTGCGTGCAATGTCATCTATTGCATAGATTTTCTCGAAATATTTGAGTGCCCGCTTTTTGGTGTTTGGAAAAATGCGAAGTGGATGTTGTTTGAAATCACTTTCACGGGCGTTGACCAGCGTCACTTTTGCACTGTGTGAGGTGAGAGTGCGCAGGAGGTTTGACTTGAGCTGCGCCCCCGTCCACACAAGGTAAGCAGGTTTATACTTTGCCATGAATTGCTGTACTGCCAGATGGGTATCTTTTGGAGCTGCCACGATCCGCACTGACGTATTCAATGTTTTGTTGTGTTTTTCGAAATGTGAGCTAGACAAAAGCACAGGGATGCTGGGATCAGTGTGGTGTATGCGTGACGCAAGATATTCTAGGGGCGGAATATCTTGCATTTCTGCGGCATGAAGCCAAACTGAATACGGGTGAAAGGTGTTAGGCTGAGATTGATCCATATAATTCAAAAGCCACTCTGCGGAATTGTTGAACACCTATATTGTGGTACAGGGTCTGCACCTTATGTCGTCGATCATTCATAAATTTCTAAAGCGATACCAGTCTCAATAGACAAATAAAACAAAAAGTGAGGTAAGGTTAATTTTAGTTCTTAAAATTCGACATTTTGGTCGAATGAGGCATGAGGCTTTTTTGATGTAAGTGCCAGGCGCCGATAAGGTTTGCACTTTTGCGCTGTGGAATAATCAAGGCCACGCGGTGAACGCGTGGCCTCTCTCAAACATAATCAAAGGTGAGATTAAAATCCCAAGCCTTCGTATTTTTTCTTAAACTTAGAAACGCGCCCGCCTGTGTCGAGAAGCCGAGTTCCCCCACCCGTCCACGCGGGGTGCGCTGAAGGGTCGATGTCCAAGGACATAGTGTCCCCTTCTTTTCCCCAAGTGGACCGCATTTTGATGATGGTCCCATCGGTCATCTTAACATCAATAAAGTGGTAATCTGGATGCAAATCTTTTTTCATGATGTGGCTCCTTACCCTTCTTTTTTGGCACGATAGTTGGTTTGTTCTGCAATCCGTGCAGATTTACCACGACGCGAGCGTAGATAGTAGAGCTTGGCCCGCCGCACGCGGCCGCGTCTTACAACGGTGATCGAGTCAATATTTGTGGAATGAAGAGGAAACACCCGCTCAACGCCTTCGCCAAACGAGATTTTGCGCACTGTGAAGGAACCAGCAACGCCACTTCCGTTTTTACGTGCAATGCAAACGCCTTCATAGTTCTGAACCCGCGTCCGTGAACCCTCGGTTACTTTATAACCGACACGTACAGTGTCTCCGGCTTTGAAATCTGGAATATCCTTTCCAAGGGAGGCAACATGCTCTGCCTCTAGCTGTGCGATCAAATCCATCGCTTTCTCCTTTGCTTACGGTTTCATCCGTAAAGATTTGCGCGCCTCAGAGCTCTTGTGCTTTCACTGGGTCCTCATATCGCCTGAGCCCAACAGAGTATAAGATCGTCCTTACTTAGCAGTCCGAAAATGCCTTTAGGCGATGCAAAGCAGCATGCCACATCGTCGGATGGGCGCGTGTAGCATTATTTTCTCAATGATGACAAGGGGTTCTTTTTAGCTTTAGATGCAGTATGCTGGAGAGTGGCTCAAAAGTCCATGAAAGCGCTTAAAAAGACCTCTGCATAACGCTGCTCCCATTTATAAATGAGGGCCGCGCCTGCTGGGTGTCGCAGGCAGGCGCGGGCCAGTTGTACCACTGGGCAGGGTGTTTGTGCTATAGTTCTCTAATGCTCAGAGGTCTTTTACACTATGCTTTTAGTTGCCCCCCAAAAAAAAGAAGTGGGGGCAGATGCCCCCACGTCTGAATTAAAGAATGTCTTCTTTATGAGTGCTTAGCGGTTCACACGAGCCGCGATGTCTTGTAGCGCCTCGGCGAGGCCAGTGACATTACTGAACATGGGCAAATGACTCGTAGCCAATGAATAGACAGCTTCAACAGGCTGAGCTTCGTACATGCCTCGTTGTTGTGCGACTGGAATGGCTCTGTCATCTGTACATTCGACGTAATACTTTGGAATTGAACCATAATTTTCCGCACTAAGAGAGACTGCTTCGCCCAGCGGTCCAACAGGCTCAGCAACCAGATAAGGACCAGCAGCGGCGAAAGCGTCTAAAGGCACATCATGACCAACGGCTGAATGCAAAGCGTCATCTTTGATTACAACAGTTGTTCCATCTTCGGAAAATTGCAGATTGTTCAAAGCGACGGAATCTTCAACTCCGTTGATCGCATCCATAAAGGATGCCCCATCAGGTAGCATAAAGGCACAAACATAGACCAAAGCGGCAATTTTCTCTGGTACCATTTCAGCCGTTTGGCTCGCTACGACTCCGCCGAAACTATGCGAAACCAAAATGGTTTTTCCATCAACATTGTTGATTTCATTCGCGACCGTTTCTGCGTAGCTTGCCAGGCTTACATCGCTAGGCGCTGTTTTATCGCTGCCATGCGCAGGAAGGTCTGGGGTCGCATATTGTGCAGCATCGCCCATTTCTTGGGTTAGCCCTTGCCATTGCCATCCACCCATCCAAGCCGAATGAATAAATGTGTAATGTGGGTTTTCTGATGCATGAAGCGTTGCGGGCACAGATAGTATCCCAGCCGTTAGCAAAGCTGGTATTAATTGACGTAGATTTCTAAACACCGTTACATCCTCTCATCATTGAC
>WTIQ01000412.1 GCA_011525185.1 Paracoccaceae bacterium
AATAACCTGCGTGCCGCACTCTTTTTTCTGCAGCATCAAGGATCGCGTCCTTCATGGATTTGCCTGTCATGACGCCATCACCTTTTTCTTTCTATCAAGTGATAGATAACTGTTGACAGAAGCAGAATCAACATCTAATAACAAATCTATCAACTGATAGATAAATAGGAGAATTTAAAAATGGCAAAGCGTGTTCTTATGGTTCTGACCTCCCATGACTTGATGGGCTTGAGCGGTAAAAAAACTGGCAACTGGTTTGATGAAGTTGCAACACCTTATTACACATTGAAAGAGCGTGGATACGATGTTGTACTTGCCTCCCCCAAAGGTGGTGAGGCGCCAATTGATCCATTCAGTCACGATCCCGCCTTTACAACCGAAAATACAGACCGTTTTGAAAAAGACCCCATCGCACAGCGCGCATTGGCAGGCACACTGAAATTGTCCGACATGAATTACAACGATTTCGACGCGGCGTTTTTCCCTGGTGGGTATCGTCAAATCTGGGATTTGGCAAGCGACTCTCTTGCTCTTAAAATGATCCAAGATTTGATTGAGGAAGAAAAACCAATTGCGATGGTCTGTCACGCGCCGGCAATTCTGCGTGATTGCAAGTCAAAAAATGGAGACCCGTTGGTGAAAGGCCGTAAAATGACCGGCTTTACCGACGCAGAGCATGCAGAGCTGGATCTTGGGCGTCACCTCCTGTTTTCATTAGAGCAATCCATGAAGCAAAACGGGGCGGAGTTTATTACAGCAGATGCGAACTGGAACGCCAATGTTGTCGAAGATGGTGCTTTGATGACAGGTCAAAACCCAGCCTCTGCCGCACCTTTGGCGAAACGTCTCGGTTAAATTAAATATTTAGCAGGCAGCCTAGGAAAATTGGTTGCCTGCTTGGAAACCCGATGATCAATGACCATATCGGGTGTCTAGGTAAAGTAAGAAGGGAACGGCTATGGATATGAATGCAGACTTTTCAAAACGTGCGACTGTACATGCGAGCACTGCACCTTGGGTGCCATCTCCGATGAAGGGGGTAGAGCGTCGTATGTTGGACCGTATGGGTGATGAAGTTGCCCGCGCGACCACCATTGTTAGGTATGCGCCCGGAAGTTCATTTTCAGCCCATACCCATACAGGTGGCGAAGAATACCTTGTGATTGATGGTGTGTTTCAGGACGAACATGGTGATTTCCCGGTCGGGACGTATGTTCGCAATCCTCCTCAGTCAAAACACACTCCTCGTGCAGATAATGGCGCGACAATTTTAGTAAAACTCTGGCAGTTTGATCCAGAAGATCGGCATCAAATGTCAGTCGATACGCTAAACACGGAATCACAGCCGGTTACGGGGCGCGATGGGGCCTCTGAAATTGCGCTTTATTCAGATGATCGCGAAAATGTTCGTGTCGAGATTTGGGAAGCGGGATCACAGCAATTCATCAAAGGCCACAAAGGACTCGAAGTCTTTGTGATCAGCGGTGGTTTTTCCGAAAGCGGTGAGCAATTTGAAACAGAGTCCTGGTTGCGGCTTCCTGTGGGGGCGGATTTTGATGCTCAGGTCGGTAACCAAGGGGCGCGTGTTTGGATCAAAAGTGACCATTTGGGCGACGACCCAAAACCGCCAGCGGTCTAGGAGTTAATAAAATGAGTGAACAACAAAAACCCCTCCCTCTTGTGGTGGGGGCCGGTCCCGGCTTGGGTGATGCTCTCTTGGATCGATTTGCCTCGGGTGGATATCAGGCCATCGGCTATGCTCGGAACTCGCGCCAAAGCGTGAACGGTCAAGACATATTGTAGGTCGATCTGCAAAATGTCGATGAAACCGAAGATGCGGTACAACATCTTTTGGCGACATACGGCGTCCCCAAAGTTATCGTTCACAACCCCGCCAAGCTCATCATCGATCCATTGGCAGAGACGACGATAGACGGCTTCGAAGCGGCGTGGCAATCCATGGTGTTGTCGGCCTTTGTAATCGCAAAATCAGCTTTGCCCGCGATGGTTGATGCAGGTGGGGGCAGTTTCCTTGTTTCGGGCGCAATGGCCAGCCTGCGCGGGGGAGGGCGGTTTGCTGCCTTTGCTTCTGCAAAATTCGCCCTGCGTGGATTGACCCAATCTTTGGCGAGAGAGTTTCAGCCAAAAGGCATTCACGTGGCGCATATGATCCTTGATGGTATTTTGGATACCAATGCCAGTCGCAAGCTGCACAACTTACCGACTGAAAAAATGATGCAAACTGATGCGGTGGCTCAGACTTATTG
>WTIQ01000503.1 GCA_011525185.1 Paracoccaceae bacterium
CTAAAACCGCGGATGCGGCTAAGGAGACTTCAAAAATGCCAATCCATCCCCCGTGGGTATTGGCAATTAGCATGACAGTGGTAATTGCGCCAGGCCCTGCAAGGAGAGGAATGGCCAGAGGGAAGATAGAGGGATCTTGACTTGCTATGTCGTCTTGATTGGCGCCACTTGGTCTTTTTGAGAATTCAAAAACCATGTCCAAGGCGGTGATAAAAAGCAAAAGACCCCCTGCAATTTTGAAGGACGGTAAGGTTATGCCAAAGAAATTAAGAATAATCTCGCCAAGCAGGGCAAAGGCAAAGAGAACGAGACCCGCCGTCAGGACCGCCCGACCGGCAATTTTGGCACGTGCTGCGCGATCCACGCCTTTGGTCAGAGACATAAAAATGGGGCCGTAGCCGATGGGATCAAGGATAACAAAGAGCATCACAAAAGACGTGATAAGGAGTGAAAAATCTAGATACACTTGATTTCTCCTTTAGGGTGAGTCTCTGACGTAGGTTTTTGGCGGGCACTAGGTGACATAATGGTTTCAGCTTACGTTTTGCGCACTCTCAAGCCTTTCGCTTGCCTCCATCCATAGCTGCTCCGCGCGCTCCAAGGCCTCCATGACTTCCGCATATTTCTTATTCCAAATTTCAAGATCTTGCGCGTTCTCGGCCTCGTAAAGCACAGGGTCAGCCAGCTTTTGTGCAAGTTTTTCCTGCATTACGTTTAGTTTTTCTAAACGTTCTTCGCATTTTGTAATTTCTTTTTTCAATTGAGCTAAAGAAAAATGCGCCGCAGGTTTTGGTTTTGATTTACCAGATTTGCTTTTCTCTTTTGACTCGCTCTTGCCCAAAAGCGCATTTCGATAATGCTCAAGGTCTTCTGGATAGGGGGCAACGCGCCCGTCTTTTACGAGCCAAAGGCGGTCTGCGACAAGTGACAGCAGGTGCATGTCATGGCTTACCAAAATGACAGCCCCAGAATAGGCAGAAAGGGCTTCTAAAAGCGCCTCGCGGCTTTCAATGTCCAAATGGTTGGTTGGCTCGTCAAGGATGAGCAAATGAGGGGCATCCAGCGTTGCAATCAGGAGCGAGAGACGCGCTTTTTGCCCCCCAGAGAGACCCTGAACCGTGGTATCCGCTTGCTCCGAGCCAATCCCAAATCCGCCCAAAATAGCACGTATTTGTGCAGGCGTTTTCGCAGGGCGCAATCGCTTAATATGCTCAAAGGGCGTTTCCTCTCGGCGCAATTCGTCCAATTGATGCTGGGCAAAAAAGCCGATCCTTAATTTTGAAGAGCGCACAACGCGCCCAGCCATCGGCGTCAACCGATCTGCAATAAGCTTGGCAAGAGTTGATTTGCCTTGCCCGTTTTGTCCTAAAAGAGCAATGCGATCATCCTGATCGATCCTAAGGTCCAGCTTTTTTAAAACGGGGGTTCCGTTGTAACCCGCTTCACCATTTTCAATGCGTAAAATCGGCGGGCTGAGCTCTTCTGGTTCTGGAAAGGTAAAGCGTTTTAGGGCTGCTTCTTGGGGCAAAGAAATGGGCTCAAGCTTTGAGATGGCTTTGAGACGCGATTGCGCTTGTTTGGCTTTGTCAGCCTTATAGCGAAAACGATCCACATAGGACTGAAGGTGCGCACGGCGTGCCTCTTGCTTTTTGGCAACGGCTTGCGCGGCGGCAATGCGTGCAGCGCGCGTTTTGGCAAACCCATCGTAGGGGGTGTTGTAGAGCGTGAGTTTGCGATCCTCTAGATGCAGAATTGACGTCACCGACCTATTGAGGAGCCCACGATCATGGCTGATGAGCAAAACTGTGTGGGGGTAGCGCATAAGATAGCTCTCAAGCCATAAAGCGCCCTCAAGATCGAGGTAATTGGTTGGCTCATCCAGCAACAAAAGATCAGGCGCGGCAAAGAGCACTCCCGCAAGGGCCACGCGCATGCGCCAGCCCCCCGAAAACGCACTACACGGCATGGCGATTTGTGCTTGTGAAAATCCAAGCCCGTTTAAAATAGAGGCAGCGCGCGCTTGCGCAGTCCAGGCCTCGATATCTGCAAGTCGTGCGTGAATATCTGCAATGCGTTCTGCATCTTTTGCCGTTTCAGCCTCTTTCAGCAAGTCAGAGCGTTCTGTGTCTTGAGAGAGCACACTGTCCAAAAGTGTGATCTCGCTGCTCGGAACTTCCTGCGCGACACCGCCAATACGCGCGTTCTTCGGGAGCTCGATGTGACCACCCTCCAGAGCCAGCTCTGCGCGAAGCAGTCGAAACAAAGTG
>WTIQ01000357.1 GCA_011525185.1 Paracoccaceae bacterium
GTGTACGGCCCCGGCCTAGAAGTTATTCCAATGCCTAAGCACAGGACATCAACACTTTTCTGAGGATCAAAAAATTCTCAATACATCAACAGTGATGCTGCAGAATTGTGGGCATTTAAAGATTGGTAGATGTCCTAACCGTGTTTTATTACGAGCGTGCGAGATGCGCTAAATTCGTATAGCGCTTCAAAACCCTTTTCGCGTCCATGACCGGACTTTCGCATTCCACCGAAAGGCAGCTCAATACCGCCGCCAGCGCCGTAGCCGTTTATAAAAACCTGGCCTGCCACCATTCTACGTCCGACACGAATTGCTCGTGACCCATCGCCTGACCATACGCCAGCGACAAGTCCATAATCTGTTCCATTGGCGATTTTCACTGCTTCCTCTTCATCGCTGAAAGGTATCAGTGACAATACTGGCCCAAACACCTCTTCATGAGCGAGTGGATGATCGAGAGGGACAGGGCCATACAATCGTGGAGCAACGAAATATCCCCCTGCAGGTACATCATCTGCAACGCGTCCTGAGGCGATTAGTGGTACTCCGTCTGTTTCTGCCTGATCACAATACCGCTTGATACGACGATGCTGTGTTTGGTTGATCAATGGACCAAGGTTGAGGTCCATTTCAGGTGTGCCAACCACAAGCTCACTAAACGCAGTGCTGAGTTTTTTGGTGAATTCAGTGAGGATTTTATTCTCAACAAGAACCCTCGCTCCTGCTGAGCAAGTTTGACCAGCGTTTTGAACAATCGCAGCAGTAACCACAGGGATCACCTCTTCAATATCGGCATCAGCAAAAACGATTTGTGGGCTTTTGCCCCCAAGCTCCAATGTGCACCCGATATGGTTGCGCGCCGCTGCAATTTGGACTAGCGAGCCCACCTCTGGACTGCCAGTAAAGGAAATAAAGTCAATGCCTGGATGACTGGACAGCGCCGCCCCTGCCACCTCTCCCGAGCCAGGGACAAGGTTTATTGCGCCAGGTGGAAACCCTGCCTCCGCACACAATTCTGCAAGTCTCAAAGAACTCAGGCAGGCATCTTCGGCGGGTTTTATAACTGTGGCATTGCCCATGGCAAGCGCGGGGGCAAGCGATCTTCCAAACATCTGAGCAGGGTAGTTCCACGGAATTATATGTCCCGTAACGCCATGAGGTAGATGTTCTGTTGTAACAAAGAAGCCATTCATAAATGGGATGGTTTCGCCATGAACCTTATCGGCAGCAGCGCCGTAATATTCAAAATAACGAGCGGCAGCAGTGATATCTGCTTTTGCCTGTTTCATAGGCTTGCCGGTATCAAGCGCCTCTAGGGTAGCCAATTCATCAAAGTGTTCTAGGATCAGCAGACCAACGTTGCTTAACAGCCGGCCACGTTCTGTAGCTGAGAGCTGCCCCCACGCTCCGTCAAACGCTGCACGCGCTGCGCGGACCGCACAATCGATGTCTGCCGCGTTCCCAGCAGCAATCTCTGTGAAAGCATTACCGTTTGTCGGATTGATTACGGGTATTGTTCGGTTGTTATAGCTAGGATGCCAGGAATTATCAAAGAAAATGCCAATTTTTGCTTCTGTTGCACGTTCTGTAGATTTGTTAGTTTGCGTCATCACATCACCCCCTTCAAATTACATCACAAGCGACAGCACAGGAATTGTTTTTGCCTTTATGGCTAGCATGGCTCCTGCCCAGCATACGCCCTTAAAATCGTGAAGTGATCTGGGAATAACTACAAATATGATCAGCGTCTAAATGTTATCGCTTCTGCTTATAGGGAATTAATCTGCTGAAGACATTTCAGGTACGTATTGACCTATTATAGGTCAGTCATATCAAACGTCTCTGTAGCCTGCCAGACACCTCGAGCAAGCAAATCCTTGACCACCGTGATGGCAATGCGCTCAACTTCGCGACTGGCTGTTGAAATTGGTTTGCTCGGATTTCGAACGATAAAAACGGGCCGCACGATTTGTGGGTCAGTAATGTTTGCCGCAATTAACTCACCGCGTTGCACGAAATCATGTGCTGCAGCAGGTGCTAGGATGGTATGGCCACTGCCACGAGATACCATAGTTTTTATCTGGTTCAGCGCGTCCATTTCCGAGGAGATCTTTAGTTCTATTCCATTAGATTTAGAAGTCCGGTCTATCAGCTTCCTGAGACCATGGTGGCTAGAAGGTAAGACTAAATCCAACTTAGCCAATTGAGAAAGTGTGACGTCACTACCCGTTCTGCTTTCAAAAGGCCATGCGTCTGGAGCAGAGA
>WTIQ01000241.1 GCA_011525185.1 Paracoccaceae bacterium
GTCAGATACAGCTCACGGAACAGGCGGTCAAATATTCGACAAATCCAAACGGGCTTGGCCGAATGAAATCAACATCTTTATCGCCCTCGTTCTCATCATCTTAATATTCGAAGCCATGGGTCAGCTTCTCCCCTATATGAATGGGCAGAGTTTCTTGTTTGACACCAAAGATCGTTTCGATTCAATTTTTAACGAAGCACGCCTCAAGATCATTATTTTGCAGGTGGCAATTATCGGAATTATCGCACTTGGCGTCACCCAAGTGATTATCTCGGGCGGGATTGATCTCTCCTCTGGCCCTCTTGTCGCGGCAACGGCTATGATTGCCATGTCCTTTGCCCAGACTGAGCTTGTGAATGGCAATCCAAACCCAAAGGCGGTGTTTGGGGCTTGGTCTTTTGATCTGCCTGTCATTGTTCCAGTGATTGTTGGGTTGGCCTTTGGCGGCCTGATTGGCGCAATCAATGGAACGTTTGTGGCCTATGCCCGCATTCCTCCCTTTATCGCAACACTTGGCATGTTTTTGATCTGTCGCGGGATTGCGCAATGGTGGACCCGTGGGCAGCCCGTTTCTTTTCCAACCGAAGCCTATGCCTTTATCGGCTCTGGAATGATGCCTGTGGTTTGGTTCATCTCGCTTGCCATCCTGTTTCACTTTATCCTACGCTACACCGTTTACGGCAAACACACCTATGCCATTGGCTCGAACGAAGATGCGGCGCGCATGTCGGGGATCAATGTGAAGCGTCACAAGGTTCTCATCTATGCGATCGCGAGCAGCCTTGCTGCCTTTGCAGGTATTGTGCTGAGTTCTAAAGGGCTGACAGCTCAATCAGGTATGGGTGAATTTTACGAACTCTTTGCCATCGCAATGGCTGTGATCGGCGGTATCAGCCTTACGGGTGGTCGCGGCTCCATAATCGGTACGGTTCTCGGGGCTATGGTCATCGGCGTAATCCGCTCTGGTTTTACCTATGTCAAACTTGGAGCTTATTACCAACTCATGGCGATGGGCGCGATCATTATTGCAGCCGTTGTGCTGGACCAATGGCGCCAGCAACGCGCAGCATCGCGTTCGTAGGGGAGAGAGAGTATGACTGAAATTGTTCTCAAAACCGAAGACCTCACCAAGCATTATGGTGGGGTACAAGCCCTTGAAGGCGCTGAGTTTATTCTTCACAAAGGCGAACATGTGGCCATTATGGGCGATAATGGCGCAGGTAAATCAACCTTTGTGCGCCAAATCACAGGGGTTGAGCAACGCACACGGGGCAAAGTCTGGCTCTATGGCGAAGAAGTTCATTTTGCAGGCCCGCTTGATGCGCGTGAGGCCGGCATTGAAACTGTTTTCCAGACCTTGGCCCTAGCGGATGATCTGGATGTGCCTGACAATTTGTTCTTGGGCAGAGAAAAGACATATTTTGATTGGCTCGGTCCGTTTCGTCTTTTGGACTACAAGGGGATGCGCGAGGCGACAATGGAGGGATTGCGCAAAACAGCCGTGAAGATCCCAAATATCCGAAACACCATTCGAAATATGTCTGGCGGGCAGCGTCAATGCGTTGCCATTGCACGCACCGCCTCTTTTCACTCGAAACTGACGATAATGGATGAACCCACCGCCGCACTCGGTGTGCAAGAGACAGCACAGGTGGAAAATATCATCAAGACCTTAAAGGAAGCGGGCGAGCCACTGATCCTTGTCAGCCACAACATGCGTCAGGTCTTTGATCTTGTGGATCGCATCATCGTGTTTCGACGCGGACGCATTTGCGCAAATCTCAAGCGTGAAGAGACAGACCCGCAAGATGTTGTTGCCTATATTACAGGGGCCAAAACGGGCAAAGAATACGAGGCAACCGCTCTATGATCCAAGGGCCTCACACAGCAACCAAGCCCATCATAACGGGCGGCAGTCAGGGGTTGGGGTACAGCATCGCAGAACACCTCATCGCCCAAGGGTGCCGCTCGCTTGTCATTGCAGCGCGCGATCCAGACAGGGGCTTGGCCGCACGTGATGAGCTTGCCCAAATGGGAGCGCATGTAAGCTTCATTCAAACGGACTTGGGCAAGACTGAAGAGGTCTTGAGCATGGTCGCACAGGCCCGTGAGATCATGGGTGAAGTCAACGCACTCGTCAACGCTGCGGCGACAACGGATCGTGGGTCCATCTTGGACACAACACCAGATGAATGGGACCGCTTTATCGCGATCAATACGCGTGGTCCCTTTTTCGCCATTCAAGACGTGGCCCAACAGGCGAT
>WTIQ01000255.1 GCA_011525185.1 Paracoccaceae bacterium
ATCGTGGAGTAGTAACCTACAAAAACAGTTCGTTTACACCAATTGAACCAACAATAGATGTTTCATCAATATAAATCTCATCCGCTGCTGCCGCGATCCAGTATCCGCCCGAGGCAGCTACATCCTCAGCAAAGGCATAGACTGGAACATTCTTTTCTTGGGAGAGGCGACGAATGCGTGCGCCAATGAGAGAAGACTGCACTGGCGAGCCACCGGGGGAGTTAATGACCAGCGCAACTGCGCTCGGTTTCCCTTTTTCAAATGCTTTTTCGAGAATAGGGCCATAGGTTTGATCGTTGAGTTGCCCGCGTGGGCCTGCCGATATAGCACCAGCCATGCGCACAACAGCGACAGTTTTACGTTCTTTTTTAAATGGAATTTTGAGTTTCATGTCATCCATGTAAAGTGGCTTGTTACAACAAACAAGGTATCAGGCCTCTAGGCGAATAAAAAAGTGAAAAGAGAGCTTTCAAGCCACGGGGCAAGCAGTGCGTATTAGATCAACGGCTCGGTTTTGGTATGGGTTCATTTGTGGTCCAATCAAAGGTCCCTTGATCACGCTCCTCAACGGTGTGTTTCCACCCCATGTCCTGAGAGCGCCTTTTAAAATTCACACCCTCCGGAGAATGTCGCGTTATACCATCAAAAATAGTAGCCAAACGTTGGGTTTGCATGAGGCCCGTTTGCTCTATCGCTTGATTGATCACCATTTTTTGCATCGCAAGTTGATTGATCGGGACACTCGCCATGCGCGATGCCATTGCTTCAACCGCATCATCTAAATCTTGTTCAGGAACTGCTTTCAGAATGAGGCCCATGCGCTCAGCCTCAATCCCAGTGATTTTGTCCCCCGTAAACATCATGCGCTTTGCTTTTTCTGCACCTAGCCTGTAGACCCACATCGCCGTCGTTGGACAACCCCAAACACGAGAGGGCATATATCCAATCTGTGCCTGCTCGGCCATGAATGTAAGATCAGCGCAAAGCGCAATATCCGAGCCACCCGCCACGGCAAAACCATGCACTTTACAAATGACAGGCTTCATAGCCCGCCAGAGAGACATGAAATGCTGCGTATTTCGCCACATAAAGGTGTAATCCTTGATCGGGTCCCAAGGCATATCTTGAAAGCCTAAATTGGATCCCTTTTCGGCGGCAAAGACGTTTAAATCATATCCAGCACAAAACCCAGCCCCCGCACCAGAGAGGATCATGACGTGTATATCGGGATCTGTATCAGCACGTTTCACGGCGTCTTCAATCTCTTGAGGCATCCGCCAAATCAATGGCATTCATGACCACTGGACAGTTAAGAATTATACGCGCAATGCGTCCATCTTTTTCAAAACGTACAACAGACATTTAGATCTAACCTTTACTATTGTACCCCCAACACCATCTATGAGCGAAAATTTCGTACAGTCTCTATCATGATCTGAACATTATCAGGATCCGCATCGGGTGTAATCCCATGGCCTAAATTAAAGATATGCGCACCACCAGAAAGCGCGCGCACCACGCGTTCCGTTTCCTCAACAAGCGCAGTTCCTCCGGTCACCATATGCGACGACTTAAGATTTCCCTGCACGCAGCCATCCTTTTGCACATGCTCTGCAACCCATTCAGGCGTGACCGAATTATCGACAGCCACACAATCTGCTCCTACAGCCTTGGCAAAGCCTATGTACTGCTCGCCTGCTTCTCTCGGAAAGGCAATAACAGGAAAATGAGGGTACCGTCTTTTAAGCTCTTGTGCGATGCGTTTTGCAGGCTCCATTGCAAAATCGACAAAATCTTGCCCCTTCAGCGAGCCCGCCCAACTGTCAAAAATCTTGACCACTTCTGCACCAGCGTCAATTTGAGCCGCAAGATATTCGATGGTGCTTTCAGTCAAAAGATCGATAATGCTCTGAAAAACATCACGATCTTGAGCTTTGAGGGCATGCGCTGGCCCTTGGTCGGGCGTGCCCCGCCCGGCGATCATATAGGTTGCCACGGTCCAAGGCGCACCCGCAAATCCGATAAGCGTGGTTTCCTCAGGTAATTCCCGTCTGAGTATGCGCACCGTTTCATAGATCGGGGCAAGCGTGTCGTGAATGTCATCTCTGCCCTTCAGTGCATTAAAGTCCGCTTGGTTTGTAATCGTCGAAAGGCGCGGACCCTCACCAGTTTCAAACCAAAGCTCTGCGCCTAACGCCTGAGGCAGGAGTAAAATATCAGCAAATAGAATCGCCGCATCAAAACCATAACGACGGATCGGCTGTAATGTCACTTCTGCAGCTAATTCGCTATTGTAACATAGAGAAAGAAAATCGCCCGCCTCAGCCCGTGTTGCTCTGTATTCTGGAAGATAGCGCCCCGCTTGGCGCATCATCCAAATGGGTGGGGTATCGAGAACTTCACCCGCCAGTGAACGGAGTATTTTCTTTTGTATTGCCATATTTCACCTATCGTTTGCCCATTCGTTGCCAGCTTTTGGCGTAAAGTCAAGTATACTATCTTGTCAGGAAGAGTTTACACAAGTAAATGAATTATATGACTATGAATTTACCTACCCCTGCCTCGCCGCTCAAAATTGGGACACGGGGCTCACCGCTCGCCCTTGCGCAAGCCTACGAAACCCGCAGGCGGCTTGGGGTCGCCTTTGATCTGACAGACGCGTGCTTTGAAATCGTGGTGATCAAAACCACAGGCGACAAAATTATTGACCGACCTTTGAAAGAGATCGGTGGCAAAGGTCTCTTTACTCGAGAAATAGAGCAAGACCTTCTTTCAGGTGCGATTGATATTGCGGTTCATTCCATGAAGGACATGCCAGTTGAGCAACCCGCTGGTCTCTTGCTTGAGACCTATTTGCCGCGTGAAGACGTGCGGGACGCTTTTGTGTCACATGCGCATCAACGCTTAGAAGACCTTCCAGCAGGAACAGTTGTGGGCACCTCGTCACTCCGACGTAAAGCGCAATTACAACACAAACGACCTGACCTCACCGTGGTTGAATTTCGAGGCAACGTGCAAACGCGGCTCAAAAAACTCGAAGATGGTGTGGCCGCCTGCACATTTCTTGCCATGGCGGGGCTCAATCGACTGGATATGTCGCATGTGGCAAACTCGGCCATTGACACAGAACAGATGTTGCCCGCCGTCGCACAGGGCGCAATTGGCATTGAGCGACGGGCCAATGACGAGAGCACAGCAGCGATGCTGAGCGCCATTCATGACACCCCAACTGGACAACGGCTTGCCGCAGAGCGCGCCTTTCTCGCAGAGTTAGATGGGTCATGTGAAACACCAATTGCTGGGCTGGCCGAGTTGAACGGAAGCCAGCTTAGGCTACGCGGTGAAGTCCTGAGGCCAGATGGCTCTGAAGCGATTGGCGACGATGTAACGGGGCCTATCGAAAGTGGTGCGGAAATGGGACGCGAAATGGCACGTAAACTCTTGGCGCAAGCAGGTGATGGCTTTTTCGACTGGCGCAGCTAACCCTCCTGTGGCCCCTCAATTACGGAGCCACAGCAAGCGCAAAATGAGGCTATGATCCCAGTTGATAGCCTGGCGTGGAGTGAGAGAGCGCGATTTCATCTTCAGACATCTCTTCCTCGATTCCATCAAAGAGAGGTGTAGAAAGATACCGCTCACCCGTATCTGGCAACATACACAAAATGTTTGATCCCGCTGGCGCGCTTTTGGCAACTTCAATCCCAACGGCAAGGCTCGAACCACCCGACACACCTGTGAAAATGCCCTCTTCACTGGCGAGACGCTTGGCCCAAGCGATTCCGTCAGGACCTGCGACTTTCAATAGATCATCAAACAAACCCTTATCGATCGCCTCTTGAAGCACGAGAGGGATAAAATCAGGAGTCCAGCCTTGAATGGGATGCGGCTCAAAAGCAGGGTGGCTTGCCGCAGCTTCGCCCGCCTCATTACGCTCTTGCGCAATTCCAGAAGAGAGAAGTGCAGCATTGGCAGGTTCGCTAAGTATGATTTTTGTGGAAGGCGACTGGGCACGCAGTCCCCGCGCAACACCCGTGACCGTCCCCCCAGTGCCATAGCCCGTGACAAAATAATCCAGTCCAACATCGCCAAAATCAGCCAGTATTTCCTGTGCTGTGGTCGCTTCGTGGATCTCCGCATTTGCCTCAGTTTCAAATTGATGTGCCAGAAACCATCCGTTTGCCTCTGCTAATTCTTTAGCTTTGTTATACATGCCAAAGCCTTTCTGCGCCTTGGGCGTCAAAACGACTTTCGCCCCCAGAAAGCGCATTAATTTGCGCCGTTCGATGGAGAAACTATCTGCCATCGTCACCACGAGCGGATAGCCCTTGGCCGCGCAAACCATGGCTAGGCCTATCCCAGTGTTTCCACTTGTGGCTTCTACGACGGTTTGGCCCTTCTTGAGAGCACCAGAGCGTTCGGCCGCTTCTATGATATTGAGAGCAAGGCGATCTTTAACCGAAGCGGCGGGATTAAACGCCTCAACTTTCACATACATATTCACATGATCTGGCGCGATTCGGTTCAGCCGAACGACAGGTGTGTCGCCAACAGTTTCAGTGATCGCATTATAAAGACGACCGCGACCTTTCGTCGTGTAAAGCCCATTTGATTGTGACATCTCACTGTCCTCTCTCGCTCAAAGTCAAATCAGATGGACAGGTATATAACACAGCCAACCAGAAAGGCTAAGGGCCTACACCCCTTGAATTATTGAGATTGGTGAGCCAATCGGGATCCATTTCTGGGACTGAGGACAATAAGAGATCGGTGTACTCTTTATGCGGCGGTTGGAAGATTTCTGTTTTTTGCCCCTGCTCGACAACAGCCCCTTGGTTCATCACCACAACTTGATCCGAAATGGCCTTAACCGTTGAAATATCATGGGTGATAAAGAGATAGGCCAGCCCAAGATCCTTTTGCAATCGCATGAGCAATTTAAGAATACCTTCCTGCACGATTTGATCCAAGGCAGATGTCACCTCATCACAAATGATAAACTCAGGATCGGCTGCCAAGGCACGCGCGATGCAGATACGTTGTTTCTGGCCTCCAGATAATTCTCCAGGAAGTCTGTAGAGAAAATCACCCGTCAACTCGATCATTTCAAGCAGCTCTAAGACACGTTTTGTCTTTGCGCTGCCTTTTATGCCCAAATAAAATTCAAGCGGACGGCCGATAATTTCACGCACAGTTTGGCGGGGGTTCATCGCTGTATCCGCCATTTGATAGATCATCTGTATTCTGCGCTTTTGCTCTTTAGAGCGATCCTTTAACTGTTTAGGGAGCTCCACACCGTCAAAGCGCACTGTTCCAGAGGATTGTGGCAAAAGCCCCGTAATAACCCGCGCCGTTGTCGATTTTCCTGATCCAGATTCACCGACGACAGATACGGTCGTTCCCCGTGCCACTTCTATATTGACGTCATGCAAGACTTTCGCTGTGCCATATGAGGCGTCAATTCCCTTTAGAGAAATAAGGCTCTCTCCCCCATGTTTCTCTTCCTTTTCCAAAGATCGCACAGACCAGAGGGATTTTGTATAAGTCTCTTTCGGCGCAGAGAGCATTTCGCGGGTTTCGGCCTCTTCGACTTCGACACCGTAGCGAAGCACTTTGATAAAGTCCGCCATCTGCGCAACCACTGCAAGGTCGTGCGTGATATAAATTGCGGCTGTATTGAATTGCTCTACAATTTGACGCATCGCAGTTAGGACTTCGACTTGCGTTGTCACATCAAGGGCCGTTGTGGGTTCATCAAAGACGATCAAATCGGGACGTGGTGACATGGCCATGGCCGTCATAATCCGCTGTAGCTGCCCGCCCGACACTTGGTGCGGGTAACGGTCTCCGATATTTTTGGGGTCGGGAAGGTTTAGCGCGTCATAAAGTCCGCGCGCATCCTCATAGGCATCCTCCCGAGATTTGAGGCCCGCACGAATTGTAGCGGCGGTGGTCTGGGCAATCAAACGATGAGCAGGGTTAAAAGAAGCGGCCGCCGATTGTGCCACATAGGTCATCCGATCACCCCAGAGCTTGCGTTTTTGCGCGTCACTCAGGCGGGCAAGGTCCATCCCATCAAAGAGAATCTGACCCTCGGTAAAGCGACACCCTGGTTGTGTAAATCCCATAGAGGCAAGACCAAGCGTCGATTTTCCAGCGCCCGATTCCCCGATCAAGCCCATGACTTGCCCACGCTTCAGCGTCAGATCTACACCCTTGATGATGCTATGCCATTTTTCATCTGAAAAGCCCTCAATCTTGAGGCCTTTGATTTCAAGCAGAACGTCGCCTTTTTCACCCTTAGTGCTCATCACGTAATCCACTTGTCTTATGGAGGAACCAATCCACAACAAAATTAACCGCAACGGTTAGCAACGCAATTGCCGCAGCTGGCAAAAGCGGTGTCAGCCCAGCTTTGATGTCATATTGCGCAAATTGGATGAGTGCCGCATTTTCACGTACCATTGATCCCCAATCCGCGGTCGGGGGTTGGATGCCAACGCCCAAAAACGAAAGGGCTGCAATCGAAAGGAAAACAAAGCAAAAGCGCAGCCCAAATTCGGCGATTAACGGTGGTAAGATGTTGGGAAGGATTTCTTTTCGCATGATCCAGCCGATCCCTTCACCACGCAGACGAGCGGCCTCAACATAGTCCATAACCACAACATTGATCGCAACTGCCCTTGTCAGACGGAAGACGCGGGTCGAATCCAAAACAGCGATAATAACGATTAGGTTTAGCACCGTAGAGCCGAAGATCGACAATAGAACCAGCGCAAAGATGAGGCTTGGGATCGCCATGAGGACATCGACGGTCCGGCTTAGAAGCTGGTCAAGATAAGACCGGTTGATCGCTGCTGCTAAGCCCAAGGCGCCTCCTATGAAAAAGGCAAGCAGAGTTGTTGCCACCGCAATACCTACAGTGTTTCTCGCGCCAAAAATCATGCGTGAGAGGATATCGCGCCCAATTTGATCTGTTCCAAAAATATGCTCAGAACTCCAAGGGGCGTAAGGCGTCGAAAAGACCTGCGCCTCACCATAGGGGGCGATAAGCGGCGCAAAAATCGCAAGGATCGCATAAAATAGGATGACAAGCATCCCAAAACGCGCGGTCCAAGAGGACTTTCTAAGCTCTATTTTTGCCCGCTCCCAAAAGGGGCGACGCTCAAAGACATTGCCCACTTCGGCAGCGGCGGAATATGTTTCACTTTCCTGAGTTGGTTTGGCTTGGGTCATTTTGGATGTAAAAGCCTCGGATTTGTCACAATACCAATAATGTCTGCGATTAAATTCAACAGAATATAGGTCATCGCAAAGATGAGAGCGCATCCCTGAACAACAGGAATGTCACGACTGGTCACAGCATCGACCATCAATTGCCCGACCCCTGGGTAGACAAAGACAACCTCCACTACAACGACCCCAACAACCAAGTAAGCGAGGTTAAAGGCAATCACTGTTGCAATAGGCGCCCAAGCATTTGGCAGCGCGTGCTTGAGGATCACTTCTGTTTGCGATGCGCCAGAGAGACGTGCCATTTGGATGTAGGGACTGGCCAAGAGGTTAATGATCGCCGCTCGCGTCATACGCATCATATGTGCCACAATCACAAGCGTGAGCGTTAAAGCAGGCAGCGCTGTTCGATAGATACGCTCAACCAAGGGGGTCGTATCGTCTACATTGGCTAGCGACGGAAAGACGGGATAGAGCGAGGACAGTAAAAGGATCAGGATATAGGCAACGAAAAACTCGGGAAAGGAAATCGTTGTCAGTGTTGCGGTATTGATCGACCTGTCATAGACCGAATTTCGATAAAGAGCCGTTGTGATACCCAGAAAAAGCGCAATCGGAACAGCAATTGCGGCTGTCAGCCCCGCAAGAAAGAGCGTGTTCCACAAACGCGGCGCAATCAAATCTACCACTGCACGCGAACGGTCCGTTCCTGACACGTTACGACCTGAAAAGGACGTCCCTAAATCACCCTGTATCGCCCCACCGACCCACTCGAAATAACGCACATAGGCGGGACGGTCCAAGCCGAGCTCTTGGCGAAAGGCTGCAACTGTTTCTTCCGTTGCAGATTGGCCGAGAATCGCTTGGCCAAAATCACCAGGCAAAAGTTCGATGGATGAAAAGATAATGACTGAGACCACAAAGAGAGTTGCAAGGCCAAGCGCAAGTCGTTCCAAGACCGTTTTCAATACTGGATGCACGCGTACCCCACCATTGATATTTTATAGATATTTCCCAAGACTTTATTCATGCTTCAGATAAGATTATTCGATATGGCTTGTGTTGTTCAGCCGAATGCGAAGCAACACAATTATCTCTCATCAACATCCCCATTTTCACATTTGTTAACCGCCAGTAAATGTCGCATCTGGGTGAAGATCAAGCAGAAACTGGAAAAATTTACTATTCGTAAGCGCTTCAGCCCTCTGGAATAGATAGAACATCAGCTTCAGGTCCTAAAATAACACCATGACCGAGCCTTCATAAGACCCCCGAGACTATTACCGTGGCACCCATGATTTCAGGCCGCGCACGTATACGCAGAGCTTTTGCTGAGATTTTCATAATTTTGTCTTGAACAACAATAATTCAGAGCGTAAACACCCTCCACCTGCTGGGATGTAGCCAAGTGGTAAGGCAACTGTTTTTGGTACAGTGTACC
>WTIQ01000278.1 GCA_011525185.1 Paracoccaceae bacterium
AAAGTGCATCTTGAAACTGCCAAAGACCTGTTGAACTCCGACAAGCCTGTGGGGCGAAAATTTGATTTTTTGATGCAAGAATTTAACCGTGAGGCAAATACGCTCTGTTCTAAATCACAGGATTCGGCATTGACCTCTTATGGCTTGGACTTAAAAGTCGTCATTGATCAAATGCGAGAGCAGGTTCAAAATGTCGAATAAATCACGATTGAGGCCAAGATGCAGCGTCACGGGTTACTGATTATCCTTTCCTCGCCTTCGGGCGCAGGCAAGTCGACCTTGGCACGCCGGCTGAGAGCGTGGGACCCGCATATTGGCTTTTCTGTATCGGCCACAACTCGCTCTCCGCGAGAGGGAGAAGAACATGGGCGGGAATATTACTTTTATGACCGCGAAGCCTTTGAAGATATGGTTGAAAAGGGAGAGCTTCTTGAGCATGCGGAAGTCTTTGGAAACTATTACGGTTCTCCTGTCGCGCCAGTGAAGAAAGCGATTGAAGAGGGTCATGATTTTCTCTTTGATGTTGATTGGCAGGGAGGGCAACAGATCCGAGATTCGGTCCTTGGCAAATATGTGCTCTCGATCTTCATTCTGCCCCCTTCAATCTCTGAATTGGAGCGACGTCTTGTCTCGCGCCAGCAGGACAGCCTGGAGGTTATCGAAAACAGGATGAAAGCGTCACGCGATGAGATTAGTCATTGGCCTGAATATGACTATGTGTTGATAAATGACGATTTGAACGAGACTGAAGCGCATTTGAAAACGATTATAAGTGCCGAGCGTATGCGTATCTCACAGCATCCTCATTTGGTGGATGTTGTGCGGGACTTAAACCGAGAATTTGAGGAAAGAGAATGACGATTTACACCTTGGGCGACAAGGCCCCAAAGATTGATGCCTCTGCTTGGGTGGCACCTGATGCAAATATCATTGGTGATATTATCCTGAGAGAAAATACTTCTGTGTGGTTTGGTGCAACGCTGCGTGGGGATAATGAGGTGATTGACATCGGTGCAGGGACCAATGTGCAAGAAAATACCATTATGCACACCGATATCGGGTATCCGCTCATGATCGGGGCAAATTGCACAATTGGTCATAAAGTGATGTTGCATGGTTGTACCATCGGTGAGAATTCACTGATTGGTATGGGTGCTGTGATTTTGAACGGAGCACAAATTGGCAAAAACTGTTTGATCGGGGCAGGGGCATTAATTACCGAAAATAAAGTGATCCCTGATGGATCGCTGGTGATGGGCTCACCTGGTCGGGTTGTGCGAGAGCTGGATCAAGAGGCGATTGAAAAGCTCACCAAAAGTGCAGAGCACTATCAAGACAACGCCCGCCGCTTTCGCGCGGATCTGCGTGAACAATAATTAGAATAGTATGGCCAAGACCCCTAAAAATTCAATACGGCCCTTTTCGCTCCCTCACTCTGCGAGCCGTCCTGTCGTCACACCACTTTCTCCGTCGGTTGTTTATGCTTCTACATCGCCTTCGATGCTGGATCAGCAATATGAGGGAGAGCTTCAGGGGTATACCTATGCCCGTGAAGGGCACCCCAATGCCGATGTACTTGCCCAGCATATCGACGCTCTAGAAGGGGTGGAAGGTGGGCTTGTGGTTGGCTCTGGAATGGCAGCGATAACGGCGCTTTTCATGGGGCTTCTCTCGCATGGGGATCATGTGATTGCGGGGGACCAGCTTTACGGTCGCTCTCTAAGGCTTCTGAGGGAAGATCTTCCAAGGTTTGGGATAGAGGTGAGCTTTTGTGACACTTCTAGTGCTGAAAATGTAGCAGCCTCCCTCAAAAATAATACCAAAATTGTACTTGTTGAAGCTGTCTCAAATCCAACCTTGAGGGTTGCGGATGTAAAGGGGGTCGGTGATCTCCTGTCAGATCGTGACACTCTCTTTGCAATTGACAATACATTCACAACACCAGCCGCGTTAAAATGCGCAGAGGCAAAGGCAGATATTATCATCCACTCTGTGACAAAATTGTTAGCGGGACACTCTGACGTCACGCTGGGGTATATCTGGGCGGCAGAGGCCTCTGTGTCCAAGGCGATCTACGATTTTTCCGTGACGGCGGGTTTGACCCCAAGTCCCTTTGATTGCTGGCTTGCAGAGCGTGGTATCCTGAGCTTTCCTTTGCGTTTTGAACGCGCACAAGAGAATGCTGAAAAAGCTGCCACGTTTTTGGCGGCTCATCCCGAGGTGGCGCGCGTGCTTTATCCCCCGAGACGGGATCACCC
>WTIQ01000120.1 GCA_011525185.1 Paracoccaceae bacterium
GTTTTGGGACAAGGGCTTGTCAATGATTTCGGCGATGATTGATGAACTGGAAGCGATGGAGCAGGACTAAAGCATACACCTACGAGCCAGTGGGCAATTGAAGACTTGTGGCGGTGTGAGTGTAAAAATCTTGTGAAACCGCGATCACGTTAGAGCAAGCCAGGTAACACCAACCGTGACCTTTGAGCAGTGCAAAGGTCACTGGTCTAAATATGAAAACGCTTTTCAACCCTTTGCATTCCTGTTGTTAGCCCAGCTCTGCGATAGCAGCAGCGGCCTTTTGAACTGCTTTGGATGTGATCGTGAGGTCTTCTTTGGTTAAGGCAAGGCTCGGGTAGGTTTTTCCAGCCGATTTAAAAATACCATTTGCGCGCAGCGCGTTATTCCAAACCTGCGCCATCTGTACATTTCCATTTTGCACATCACGGTAGGATTTTGGGGCATGTGCGGAAAAGACGATTTCAAATAGGGTGGGATCGCCAACGATTTGGAAGGCCACGCCTGTAGCGTCCAACGCTGTTCTGATCATATCCATGAGGTCTTGCCCGAGGGCGCGAAACCGTTTGTATTGCCCCTCACGGCGCAGAATTTCGAGGCTTTTGAGCCCCGCAGCCGCGGCCACTGGATTTCCCGAAAGCGTGCCCAGTTGCATGAGCCATCTGTCTGCTCCCACGTCTGATTTGTCAAAGTGGCGCATGATCTCTCGTTTGCCTGCAATGGCCGCAAGAGGGAAGCCTCCACCGATGACTTTGCCCAAGGTGCAAATATCAGGCGTGACTCCGTAAAGCGCCTGAGCGCCTGCGTACTCCAAGCGAAACCCAGTAACGATTTCGTCAAAGATGAGAACAATCCCATATCTCTCACATTCTGCTTTGAGAATTTCGAGAAACCCCTCTTGTGGTGGAATGATACGTTGCAAGGGTTCAACGATAAGCCCTGCAATCTCGTTGTGGTGCTCTGCTAGGAGGGAGATAATATAATCGGGATCATTGAATGGCGCGACGAGAATATCTTGCGCGACGCTTGCAGGAATGCCCGCGCTATCGGGAATGGCATTGGGGAAATTCGCGCGTTGCGTCGGGGCGAGGCTCATTTGGGCTTCGGCACACATGCCATGATAACCGCCCTCAAATTTGACGATTTTTTCCTTCCCAGTGTAGGCGCGCGCAAGACGCATCGCATACATGTCCGCCTCTCCCCCTGAGGAGACATAGCGAAGCTGCTCCGCACACGGGAGTGCGCGGCAAATCTCTTCGGCCAGTTCTATTCCAAGCGTATTATTGGCAAAGAACGTTTGTCCCTTTGGCAATTGTTCTAGGACTGCCTCCATGACTTCGGGGTGGCTGTGGCCCAAAAGCATTGGACCAGAGCCAATCAGATAGTCGACATATTCGTGACCATTCTGATCCCAGACCCGACTGCCTTTACCCTCTTTAATGATAATATTTGGCTCAAAGTTGCCAAAGCCACCAGCGGGCAAGACCTCATGTGCCCGCGCGATCCATGCCTCTTGCGTGTCAATGCGGTTCATTTTTCGTTACTCCAAAATCAAATCAGCTGGACCAAGGATATCGAGGTCGGGGGTGATCCCAAGCCCGATACCCTCTGGCACTGTCAAAGTTCCATTGTGACGACGCGGCCCATCTTTGGCCAGATGGGGGCTGACATAGCCAGAGAGATCACAGGCATTGAGAACATAGCGGGGATCAGTTGCCGCGGCGAGGTGAGCGAGAGCAGCGGTTGTAATATCCGAACCCCAAGTGTCTTCAACGCACATTTTTACCCCTAAGTGATAGCAGAGATCACGCGCAGCACGCATTTTCGAAATGCCACCAAATTTTGACAGCTTGAGCGCCACGGCATCCATGACCCCCAAACGGTGCCCTTCCAGCAAGCTTGCCGTATCATGGGCATTTTCATCAAGTTTCATCGCAAGGCCTGTGGCGGCTTTCACGCGAGCGCAATGTTCGATGGTCTCACAGGGTTGCTCGAGCATAATGTCATGGTCTGCAACAGCCCTGCCAACGCGAATGGCGTCCAGCGATGTGGCGCCACAATTCCAATCCCCATAGACCAATGGTCCCGCGCCCACGGCTTCTCTGACCAAGCGCAGGCGTGCGATGTCAGCTTCATTGTTGGCATCTGCGCCAAGCTTCACTTGAAATTGCGTGATCCCGCTTATCTGTGCCTCTTTTGCAATCTCTGCCATATCTTCTGGTGCAATGCAGGTGATCGAATGATAAAGTGGGAGGGTTTTGCGCCTTTGCCCACCGAGTAGGGCAGAGAGCGGCAGTCCAGCGACTTTTGCGGTGATATCCCAAAGCGCGATGTCAAGCGCGGATTTTGCATAGGCGTGCCCGATGAGATAGGCATCTGCCTTTGCCATCAAGGCCTCTGGACCCACGGGATCTGCCCCAAGGATCACGGGTGCAAGCTCTTCAAGGGCGGGGGCAATGCCGCGCGCATAGGCGGGCAGATAGTGGGGAATGGGACAGGTTTCACCCCAGCCGCTGACGCCTGTATCTGTCTCAAGGCAAAGGACAACGGTTTCAACCGTGTCACAGCTTTTACCCTCGGCCATATAATAGGTCGTTTTACTCGTGAGAGGCACATGCCATAGACTGAGACGCTTGATCTTCATCACGGGGCACCGCTCTCTTGTGCAAGACTGTAGTGGGCCACGGGCTTGCCAAGGCAAGCTTCATCGGGGTGCACCCCAAGGCCAGGGGCGTCAGGCAGATGCAAATAACCGTCTTTGTTCCGTGGACCGCGTCCATCTGCGATATCAAGAGTGAGCATATCCTGACAGGCCCAAACCGCGTGGCAAGCCTGTTCGGGGATTGTTGCGGCCAGATGCAGCGCTTCGCAATCGGCCAAGACCGACCCACCCGTTGCCATCACAAAGATGTCAATTCCGTGCGCCAGAGCCACATCGCGCATGCGGGCTGCTTTGGTCAAACCGCCGACGCGATTGAGCTTGATCCCAAAAACTTCGGCAAGGCCGTCGCGGGCAATGCGCGTGGCATCTTGGAGTGTGACGAGACTTTCATCCACACTGACAGGCGCGGAATGGAGCGCGCGAAGAGCGGCAATATCATCAAGGGTCTCACAGGGCTGTTCGAACATGACGTGCAAATCTTGTGTCGCATGCATTACCCGCAGGGCTTCTTGCCGGCTCCAGCCACGGTTCACATCGTATAAGATGATTTCATCAGGCCGCCGTATCGCCTCCACATCGCGGATGCGAGCGATGTCACGGGTGACATTTCCACCAATTTTGACGGAATGGGCCACATAGCCGCGGGCACGATACATCTCGATGCTCTGGCGCGTCTCTTCGATGGTTTTGGTTCCCACGGAGGAGGCAATCGGCTGTGCCTTTGTGCACGCCCCTCCCATGAGATCCGCTATGGATAACCCCGCCGCCTGTCCTGCAATATCCCAACAGGCCATATCAATTGGTGATTTTGCATATAAATGACCAGGCAAGGCCAAGTCCATCGCCCTTTCTACCTCTAACACTTTGCGCGGATCAACCCCGAGGATAAAAGGCGCCATTGTTTCAAGCCCTGCGCGAAGACCGGGGCCATGGGCTGGCACATAGGTATGCCCCCAAGGCGTTCCTTCCCCCCATCCAACCAGCCCTTCATCTGTGACGAGTTTCACAAATGTGGCATCAAGCGTTTCAAATTTCAGCCGCCCTCCAGAGAGCCAATAGGGGTGCTCTAGGGGCAGGTTGACTTGATAAACGTAAATATCAGTAAGTTTCATGGGCAGACAACGATATTACCAGTGTGTGTTTTTTGGATAAAGGCGCTTTGAGCCTCCCGCAAGTCGCTGAGCGGATAACAGGCGGCCAGCGCAGGTTTGAGCGCCCCTGCTTCGATATACGCCACCAAACGCTTGGTAACGTCAGGTGTGATAACGGTCGATCCCGTAAAAGTAAGGTCGCGCAAGTAAAAGGTTCTGAGGTCAAACGACACAATCGGGCCAGCGATTGCCCCAGAACAGGTATAGCGGCCACCCCGCACGAGCACATCAATAAGGCTCTGCCAATTCTCACCACCAACCACATCTGCAACAACGCTAATCTGCTCGTCAGAGAGGGCGTCCTTAAGCGTCTTCACGTGACGCGGCAAAAGTCGATCTGCGCCGAGTGCTTTGACCGCATCATGTTTCGCCTCTGAGGCCATTGCAATCACACGTGCGCCGCGCAACTTGCATAATTGGACAAGGGCGCCTCCAACGCCCCCAGAGGCACCAGGGACAAGGACTGTATCTTGCGCGGTGACATTTGCGCGGGTGAGCATACCCTCCGCTGTCGAGTAAGAGCAGGAAAAAGTCGCAAGCTCTGCATCTGTCAGTGTTGAGTTGACCACAAGCGCATTGGTCGCGGGAATAACGGTGTACTGAGCAAATCCGCCATCACATTCCGAGCCAAAATAGCCTGTTTTCTCCTTGTTCAAAGGCTCACTTGGATCGCGCAGCCAATTATCTGTTATGACCCGCTCTCCGATCCTTGTCTGTGCAACCCCCGATCCCACGGCGACAATTTCTCCACAGACATCTGCCCCTTGGATACGGGGAAAGCTGAGCGGAGCACCGCCCCAGGTGGGATCTGCGTTATGGACCGTGGTGTGGCCATTGCTTGAGGTGGGCTCTGAGACGGCTTTGGAATACCAACCCGTTCGCGTATTGACATCGGTATTATTGAGACCGCAGGCGGATACTTTTATCAAAACCTCGCCAGCGCTGGGGTGAGGCCGTGGCCAATCGGGGTGAAAGTGAAGCTGGTCGAGTCCCCCATGGCCCATTGTCACCATCGCCTGCATGGTCTTTGGGAGGCTCATTGTGCCGCCTCAAGGCTTATCTCTGCGCGTGGTTTTGCATTTTCTGGATCATAGGCAGGTGCTCCTAAAATGCGTCCTGCTCGTGGCTGTCCCGCGATAAGAACGCTGATCTCTTGGCCTGCGACATGATGCTTTGGCTGGAGATAGGCAAAGGCCAAAATCTTGTCCACGGATGGTCCATAGGCGACAGAGGCGGTTGAGCCAATGACCTTATTGTCCAAGAGAACGGGCTCACCGCCGTGACCATCATTGATCCCATCAGGCTCAATTTCTAAATAGGCACAAACCCAGCGGCGCGCTTCTATAGACAGTGCTTTTTCTTTGCCCAAATACTCTTTATCGGAACGCGCAAACCGCAAGACATCTGCTTCGGCCAGAGTGACTTCGTTGGTGAGTTCGCTGGCCCCTTTAAAGGCTTTTTCCATCCGCAGGCTATTCATGGCAAAGCTGCCATAATCGGTAATCCCAAAGCGCTCTCCCGCGGCGTAAAGTGCGTCGTAAACACCAAGCGCATTGTCGCGCGGGATATGGAGCTCCCAACCCAGTTCACCAGCATAGGACATCCGAAAGGCCCAAAGTGTTACCCCTGCAACGTTGATCTCTTGGGCACTGAGCCATCGAAACCCTGCATTTGATAAATCGGCATCTGTGCAGGCTGCGAGAACCTCGCGTGCTTTGGGTCCATTGAGCGCAAGGGCGGCCCAATCCTCGGACAGGCAAGTGATGCGTATTTCTTCGCCTTCTGTGTGGCGGTCCAAATGATCCAGCAAGCGCTGTTCAAAAAAGGCGGCGCATACGAGGTAGAAGCGATCTTTTGCAAGCTTGACCACGGTTGTTTCCAGCTCTATCCGTCCTGCGTGATTGAGCATATGGCTCAACATAATACCGCCGATTTTTTGTGGAAGCCGGTTGGCCAAGAGGCGATCTAAAAGCGCCTCTGCGCCTTGGCCTGCGACCTCTACTTTTGTGAAGGCAGAGATATCCATGAGACCCACTCTTTCACGCACGGCGCGGCACTCTTGAGCAACGACGTCATGAACGGCTGTCCTTTTGAAGTCGTAATAATCCCGCTGTTCAATACCACCTTTCGCAAACCAACGGGGGCGCTCGTGACCGTAGACTTCCTCAAAGACGGCTCCTTTCTCTTTCAGCCGGTCATAAAGAGGAGAGGGCTTAATCGGTCGTCCTGCAAGGCGATTGAAATGGGGAAAGGGAATTTCATGTCGCAGGCAATAATCTTCACGCGCTTTGATCACCTGCCACTCTTTGTTCGCATAAGAGCCAAACCGACGTGGATCATACTCGCGCATGGATATATCTGCCGCGCCGTGAACCATCCAGCGGGCCAACTCGCGTGTCAGGCCAGGTCCCCAGCCAATTCCGATTTGTGTGCCACAGCAGCACCAGTAGTTTTGCACACTTGCAGCTGGTCCGATCAGAGGGTTGCCATCTGGTGGGTGGCTGATTGCGCCATGCACTTCTCTTTGGATCCCCAGATTTGCCAAAACGGGCATGCGATTGAGCGATTCTTCGAGCCAAGGCATGATGCGATCATAATCAGCATCAAAGAGCCAATTTTCATAGTCCCAAGGGCATTCATCATGCCAGACCGAATTTGGGTTTTCTTTTTCATAAATGCCAATGAGCCCGCGCTTTTGTTCCATGCGGATATAGCCCGAAACCTTGCGATCATCGCGGATCACTGGCAGTTCGGTGGCAAGGTCTTGGAACTCAGGCACGGGCTCGGTGACAAAGTAGTGGTGGGTCATGGAGGTCATGGGCAGTTGCAAACCTGACCATTCTCCCATTTGACGGGCATAGGTTCCTCCCGCATTGACCACATGTTCACAGAGGATCGATCCCTTTTCGCTCTCGACGAGCCACTCCCCAGAGGGTTGGCGGGTGATGTTAGTTGCGCGTGTGTGGCGAAAAATGCGTACACCCTTTGCCCGTGCGCCTGCGGCCATCGCCATTGTCACATTGGTGGGGTCAACATGACCATCATCTGGTGTGTATAACGCACCAAGCACCCCGTCCAAGTTATAAAACGGGTGCAGTTCTGCGACACGCTCAGGGCCAACCAATTCGATATTGAAACCAAGGGTGCGTCCGACGGATAGCGTATGGCGCAACCAATCCATCTCGTCTTCTGTATAGGCAAGTCGGAAGGAACCACAGCCATGCCATGTCACGGGCTGCCCCGTTTCGTGCTCCAAGCCTCCTGAATACAGTCCAATGTTATAATCGACGCATTTGCCCAGGCTAAAGCTAGAGGTCGAATGCGTGATCTGTCCTGCGGCGTGCCATGTTGAGCCGCTTGTCAGCTCGGCTTTCTCCAAAAGCACAGTGTCGTTGCCCCATCCTTCGTGGGCGAGGTGATAGGCTAATCCCGTTCCCATGACGCCACCACCGATAATGACAACGCGGGCGTGAGAGGGGATTTGATGTTGCGACATGGGGATGACCTTCAATGGAGACAAATTACCATAGACATGGTTAGAAAACAAATATACCACTGTCAATAATGAATGATACATATGTACCATGTATGGCGTTTATGTGGATGTTTTGAAATTGAGAGCAAAAGTATGGATACAAGTTCAGTATTGGACCGATTGACTGAGGAATGGGAAAGCCTCACGCAGGAGGCGCAAAAAGCGGCGCGTTATGTGTTGGACAATCCTCAAGATGTGGGTGTTTCTACCGTGCGCGAATTGGCTGAGGCGGCAAAGGTAAAACCCAATACGGTGGTGCGCATGGCGCGTCAGGTTGGCTTTGAGGGGTTTGAAGAATTTCGAGCCCCGTTTCGAGATGCCATAAGGATGGGGGCTGTATCGCTGGAAGATCGTGCCCGTTGGTTGCAAGATATTGGTAAAGAAGGCGAACTTGGCGGTCTTTACGCAGATATCGTCGCGGCGACGATCCAAAATATTGAAGAGACTTTTGCAGGCATAGATATTGAGGATATTCAATCCGCCGCACAAGCCATATGGCAGTCTAACCGGACCTTTGTTTTGGGGGTCGGGGTAAATAACGCAAACGCGCGAAATTTCACGTATCTTGCCTCAACGGGAATGTCAGGGTTTCAGGCAATTCCCTCTGCTGGCATGACGGCATTGGATGATCTGGCGCGTGCAGATGCGCGTGATGTGCTGGTTGCGATGACGACACAGCCCTACCGACGTGATGTTGTGGAGGCTGTCCGTTTTGCCAAAGCGCAAGGGGTTACAGTCATTGCGCTCTCTGATAGTCTTGCGAGTCCGATTTCACTGGTGGCCGATCACAAATTCACCATTTCCCAAGACACGCCGCAGTTTTTCCCGTCTTCTGTTGCGACTGTTGCCTTGCTGGAGACGCTTCTTAGTTTTGTCGTCTCTGTCGCATCTGATAAAATCGGGAATCAGGTTGAGCAATTTCACCTTCTTCGTCATAAGATGGGCGCTTATGAGGGGGGGGAATAGATGTCAGAACAGCTCGTTCATTCGTTGGCGGGTCGGTATTATACCGATCCTGCTGTTTATGATCTGGAGCAAGCAGGTCTCTTTGCGCGCACTTGGCAATATGCGGGTCATATCAGTCAATTGAAAAACGAAGGCGATTATTTCGCGTTCGAGTTGGCGGGAGAAAGCCTCTTTTGTATCAAAGGGCGGGATGGTGAGGTACGGACCTTTTACAATGTGTGTCAGCATCGCGCGCATCAATTGGTCAGTGGCGAAGGGTCAACCCGCGTGGTGT
>WTIQ01000345.1 GCA_011525185.1 Paracoccaceae bacterium
GGCATAGAGACAATTACGTATGTTTTAAATGGCAGCGTCGATCATACAGATAGCCTTGGTAATCAAGGCACCTTGGGCGCAGGCGATGTGCAGTGGATGACGGCTGGATCAGGTATTATGCATCAGGAGATGCCCGCAGGTAATAACGAGGGGCAAATGCATGGCTTCCAACTTTGGGCCAATTTGCCAAGTTCGTTGAAAATCACCGCCCCGCGCTATCAAGATGTACAATCTCAGCATATCCCAGAAGTGATAGATGACGATGGCACAAAAGCGCGGATTATCACTGGAGAATTTTGGGGCAGGTTTGGGCCTGTTGATGGGATTGCAGCAAATCCACTCTACCTTGATATTACTGTGCCATCCTTTCGCAAAAAGCTTTTTAAGGTGGACACTTACAGAAATACATTCGCCTATGTCTTTGAGGGTGAAGGTTATTTTGCGGATGCCTCTGCGCCAGAAGGAATATTGCTTGAAAAAGAAGTCATGGGACAAGAGGTGAATATTCGTGACATGTCAGGGAACCGCACCTTGGTGCGTTTTGGGACGGGTGATGAAATCGTGGTACAATCGGGTGAGCATGGGATTAGGTTCTTGCTTGTCGCGGGAACACCTATAAAAGAGCCCGTCGCTTGGCATGGCCCAATTGTGATGAATACCCGCGAGGAATTGCTGCAAGCCTTTCAAGAATTGCGGAACGATCAATTTATCAAGCCCCAGGATCACTAGTCGAGATCACTAAACGTAATGCTGGGCACGGGGAGATGCTGTGGGACTGTTACAAGATGGAAAGTGGGTCGATCGTTGGTATAATACAAAATCCACGGGTGGACGCTTTCAGCGTCGCGAGGCGCAGTTTCGCAATTGGATCACGCCCGATGGCTCTGCTGGGCCCAGTGGCACGGATGACTTTGCTGCAGAGACAGGCCGGTATCACCTTTATATTTCCCACGCATGCCCTTGGGCCCATCGAACAGCTATTTTCCGACGGTTGAAAGGCCTTGAAAACATCGTTTCCCTCTCTGTGGTCCATTGGTACATGGCAGATAATGGATGGACTTTTGAGCCTGACATAGATGTGATCGCTGATCCTGTATACAATGCGACGTTTCTTCACCAAATTTACACGGCCGCCCTGCCCGAGTATTCGGGTCGTGTTACGGTTCCTGTGCTTTGGGATAAGAAACGACAGACAATTGTTTCAAATGAATCCTCTGAAATCATTCGTATGTTCAACAGTGCTTTTGATCACTTGGGGGCCACAGAAGTCGATTTTTATCCAAGCGATCAACGTCAAGAGATAGAAGCGATCAATCAACGGATATATCGCGATGTAAATAACGGGGTCTATAAATGTGGCTTTGCGACGACGCAGGACGCTTATGAAGACGCCTTTCACGCTTTATTCGAGACCTTAGATTGGCTCGAGGAGCGGTTGCAGCATTGGCGTTATGTGATGGGCGCGCGGGTGAGTGAAGCGGACTGGCGTTTGTTTACCACTCTCGTGCGCTTTGATGCGGTCTATTTTGGGCATTTCAAATGTAACTTGCGCCGCATTGCTGACTATCCAAACCTATCTGGCTATCTGCGTGATCTCTATCAAGTGCCAGGCGTGGCGGAGACGGTCAAGATGGATCACATCACGCGCCACTATTATCAAAGCCACAAAACAATAAATCCGACAGGCATTGTGCCTATTGGACCTGAATTAAATCTAAGCGCCCCTCATAATCGAGAAGCCCTTTAAGGGGCAAGCCGATCGCTTAAGTCAGAGGATCATCGAAGCGGGATTTTGCCTCTAACTCTGATCCTCGCCAAAATGCAGCAGCCAGTAAGGGCGATTTTGAAAAATCAGCGGCATGCGGTTGCTGTGAATAGTGGCAGATTGTTGTGCCAGGTCCACCGTCTACCGCAGCACGACCGTCCGAAATGTAAATCGCTGATCCCGCCAATGTGAGGTAAATTTCTTCTGGTTCGTGCCAGTGTCGTGGGTAGTGAAGCCCCTGCCCCCAATATCCGATAGAGAGACGCAAATCATTGCTCACAAAGGGGCCTGAGGGCGCAATCAGATTAAACCAGGCATAATTGTCGAGATAATGCTGGTCAAACCCTTGATCCGCTAATGTATAACTTTGACGCCAATACACATCGTCTGCTGCTGCTCGAACGGCATTTACGATGGGCTGGAGCGGTTCGGTTGATGTCATATCTTTCGCCATAAAGGCATCCGTACCGCAC
>WTIQ01000032.1 GCA_011525185.1 Paracoccaceae bacterium
ATAAGAAGGTTGGGAAATGTCGGAAATCGAACGTGAAATGATGGAATATGACGTCGTAATCGTCGGCGCGGGACCTTCTGGCTTGTCTGCCGCAATTCGGCTCAAGCAATTAAATGCAGATCTTGACGTGGTGGTTCTGGAAAAAGGCTCAGAGGTCGGAGCTCATATTTTATCAGGAGCTGTTCTTGATCCTTCTGGTTTGACACGGTTGATCCCAGATTGGAAAGAAAAAGGCGCACCTGTCAATGTGGCTGTGAAAGAAGACAATTTCTATGTCCTCGGAGAAGCGGGCCAGATTCGTCTTCCTAACTTCATGATGCCACCTTTGATGAACAATCACGGGAATTACATTGTCTCCATGGGCAACGTCTGCCGTTGGTTGGCTGAGCAGGCCGAAGAATTGGGCGTAGAAATTTTCCCAGGTATGGCTTGTTCTGAGCTGGTCTACGGCGATACGGGCGAGTTGAAGGGGGTCATCGCGGGCGAATTTGGTAAAAATCCAGATGGTACGCCGTCAGATGGCTACGAACCTGGGATGGAGTTGCATGGAAAATATGTATTCCTGTCCGAAGGCGTGCGTGGGTCATTGTCCAAGGAAGTCCTTGCAAAATTCAATCTTGCCAAAGATTGCGATGTGCCAAAATTTGGCATCGGCATGAAAGAAATCTGGGAGGTCAAACCCGAAAACCACAATGAGGGTGAAGTCACACACACGATGGGCTGGCCGCTTGGGTTTAAAAACTCTGGTGGCTCGTTTGTGTATCATCTTGATAATAATCAAGTCTATGTTGGCTATATCGTGGATTTAAATTACAAAAACCCACATTTGTTCCCATACATGGAATTTCAGCGCTTTAAACATCATCCAAAAATTGCGAAATTATTGGAAGGCGGCAAGCGCGTTGCCTATGGTGCGCGTGCCGTGACCAAAGGTGGTTTTCAGTCGATTCCACAAGCGGCCTTTCCAGGAGGTGCGCTACTTGGATGTTCGCTGGGTTTGGTTAACCTGCCACGCATTAAAGGCAACCATAATGCGATGCATTCTGGTATCGAAGCAGCTGAGGCCGCTGTAAAAGCCATGAATGAAGGGCGCTCTGGGGATGTTCTGAGCGATTATGATCACGCTATTCGAACGGGCGTCGTTGGCAAAGACCTTAAAAAGGTTCGCAACGTGGCGCCGCTTGCGGGGCGGTATGGGCCGCTTGGCGGTCTTGGCCTTGGTGGTTTGGATATGTGGATGCAAACGTTGCTCGGCGTTTCGCCCTTTGGAACTCTAAAACATGGGAAAACCGATGCGGCCTCAACCGAAGAGGCTTCGAAGCACAGCGTTATCGAGTACCCCAAGCCAGATGGAAAGCTTAGCTTTGACCGTTTGACTAACGTGTCCTTTTCCATGACCAATCATGAAGAAGCGCAACCTGCACATCTACAGCTTACGGATGCAAGCCTTCCAATTAGTGTGAATCTCCCAAAATATGCCGAACCTGCCCAACGTTATTGTCCAGCTGGTGTCTATGAGGTGGTGCAAGAAGAGGGCAGCGATGCGCGATTTGTTGTAAATTTCCAAAACTGCGTGCATTGCAAAACCTGCGATATAAAGGACCCGAGCCAGAATATCACTTGGGTGACGCCGCAAGGTGGAGATGGCCCAAATTACCCAAACATGTAACTCTCTCGTTGACCTGTGGGCAAGTCGCATGTAGCGCATTTGATAGGACTGCTTGCAATGGGCCGCAAGCCGCCATATCTTGCGGAGATGGTTTTTCTTAAACAAAGGCGGTAGACGTGCGTCCCTTAGCGCTGATTTTCGCGGGTATATTCTCTCTATGGGCGCATTCTGCGGTCGCAAATCAACTTTCTGGGGCCTATCTAGCTGCACGGCATGCGCATGCCATGCACGATTATGCGTCCTCAGCGACATATCACTCACGGCTGATTGTGGCAGACAAGCATAATGTTGCGGCTGTTGAAAATCTTTTAATCGGACAAGTTGCGATTGGTCAGGTGGATCGCGCTGTTAAAGTTGCAACTGCTTTTGACGATCTGCGGCAAGATATTCCGATCATAAATTTGCTTGGGTTAGCGAGTGGCATTAAAGACAAGCAATATAAGGATGTGGTTAATAGTGTGGAGTTGAGCTCTGCTAACGCGGGTGCCTTGCTAATTGAACGGCTTGTTAAAGCTTGGGCGATGGCGGGTAACACCCAATTTGAGGCCGCCTCTGAGATATTCGAT
>WTIQ01000487.1 GCA_011525185.1 Paracoccaceae bacterium
GGCTCGATCGGGGGATTATGGGCTTTTCTGTGATGGGGTTTTCTCTGCCTGTCTTTGTGATTGGCTATGGGCTGATTTACGTCTTTTCGTTGACGCTGCAAATGTTCCCAGTGCAGGGCTACATCCGTTTTGGAGACAGCGTCTTGGGTTGGCTCCACCAGCTGATCTTACCAGCACTGGCGCTCTCGGTTATTTTTGTGGCCTTTATTGCGCGGATGACGCGCACTTCTGTGCTGGAAGTTTTCGGTGAAGATTATATCCGCACAGCCCGTGCAAAAGGGCAAACCGAGACGCGCGTTCTTATGCGGCATGCGTTGCGCAATGCTGCGGTTCCCATTGTCACGGTAATCGGTCTTGCGATTGCTATTTTGATCGGGGGGGTGGTTGTGACTGAAAGCGTCTTTAACATACCGGGCCTCGGCCTGATGACTGTGGAAGCGGTTTTGAACCGCGATTTCCCAACGGTTCAGGCTGTCATCTTATTTTTCTCTATAATTTACGTGCTCGTCAATTTGCTTATTGATCTGAGCTACACCTTTCTTGATCCGAGGATCCGCTACTGATGTCTGATACTGGCCTGTCTCCGTTTCGCCAAACCCTACGTCGTATTCTGGGCAATACCTCAGTGCGCGTAGGCGGCTTTGTTGCCTTGTTAATTATCTTTATGGGCATTTTCGCGCCACACTTAGGGACCCGTGATCCAGGGGCGATTTCGCCTAAAAATAGGTATAAGGAGCCTGGATACATCGCGACAGTGAGGGATTATAATACGGGACAAAAAGTACCCGTTGTCTATCATATGGGTTCTGATACGCTGGGGCGTGATGTGTATTCGCGCGTTGTTTATGGCGCGCGTACCTCTCTTGTCGTTGGCGTTTCTGTGGCGTCTATCGCCATTCTATTGGGGATGTTTATCGGCCTTGTTGCAGGATATTTTCGCCTAGCGGATGGTATCATTATGCGGATTATGGATGGTATGATGGCCATTCCCTCGATCCTCTTGGCGATTGCAGTTGTCTCGGTCTTTGGCGCGGGATTGCTGTCGGTGATTGTGGCAATTGTCGCCGCTGAAGTGCCAAGGGTGGTACGCCTTGTACGCTCTGTGGTGCTCTCTATACGAGAGGAGCCCTATGTAGAGGCCGCCATCACCGCGGGAACGCCTACGCCCACATTGCTCATGCGTCATGTGTTGCCCAATACTGTTGCTCCCTTGATCGTTCAGGGGACCTTTATTGTCGCCTCAGCGATCATTATTGAAGCGATTTTGAGTTTTCTGGGGATCGGCATTCCGCCAGAAATTCCAACTTGGGGAAATATCATGGCTGAGGGGCGCGAAGCCTTTCAACTTCATCCCTATATCATTCTTTACCCCGGTGCTGTCTTGGCTCTTACGGTCCTAAGTGTGAACATCCTCGGCGATGGCTTGCGCGATACCATGGACCCCAGATTTGAAAAACGGGTGTGATATGACCCTCGTTCTTGATGTAAAAAACCTCTCGGTAGAATTGCCGCAATCTTCTGATCGGCAATACGCGGTTGAGGATATTTCTTTTTCCCTCGGGGCGGGCGAAATTGTATGCGTGGTGGGGGAATCTGGATCGGGAAAATCCGTCACAGCACAAACGGTGATGGGCCTTTTGCCCAGAGAGCTTCGGGCCGTGAGAGGCCAAACGCTGCTCCAAGAGGAAGACACGCTCCTTGCTGATCCAAAACGCCTGCGGGATCTGCGCGGGACGCGGATGGCCATGATTTTTCAAGAGCCAATGACCGCGCTCAACCCAGTGGCGCGAGTTGGAGAGCAGATTGCCGAGGTTTTGGAAATTCATACAGACCTCTCCGCAATTGAGCGGCGCAAAAAGGCGATTGAGATAATGGAGGCTGTGCATTTGCCTGATCCACAAAAGATGGTGGATAGCTATCCGCATCAATTGTCTGGAGGGCAACGTCAACGCATCATGATCGCAATGGCTCTCGTCTTGGATCCTGCTCTTTTGATCGCGGATGAGCCAACCACAGCCCTTGATGTCACAACGCAGGCGCAAATTCTGAAACTGATTAAGGAAATGCAGGAAAGGCGCGGCACAGGCGTTTTATTCATTACCCATGACTTTGGAGTCGTGGCCGAGATTGCAGATCGTGTAGTCGTCATGAAACATGGCCGCATCGTGGAGCAAGGCAGCCGCGATGAGGTGCTTCAAAATCCAAAAGAAGAATATACGCAGATGCTTATGGAC
>WTIQ01000404.1 GCA_011525185.1 Paracoccaceae bacterium
GCGTGGATCTCTCGTGCACATAGGTGTATCCGCCCGTGTCAAAATCTAAGATTTGTTCAACGTCGGATAGGCGATGTGTAATGATAAATCGGGCCATGGCTCCGCGCGCCTTTTTCGCATAAAAGCTCACGATTTTGGGGCCTTTGTCCGTTTCTTCCATAAACACAGGTGTTATGGTTTTTAACGTGAGAGCGGATTGATCCACCGCTCCAAAATACTCTTGAGAAGCACAATTTATCAGGTGTGTGCTCTGCGTTTCTTTTGCGTCGTTGTTGAGCGCATGCGACAGCGTGCTGCCCCAATACTCATAAAGCGACTTACCGCGGGCAGTAGCCAGACGACTGCCCATTTCTAACCGATACGGCTCGATTGTGTCCAAGGGACGCAAGAGCCCATAAAGGCCAGATAAAATACGTAAATGCTGTTGGGCAAAAGTGATTTCGTCGTGCTCAAGGCTCGTGGCATCAAGGCCTTGATAGGTATCGCCTGCAAAGGCAAACATAGCGGCTTTGCGCTCTTGAGTGCCGAAGGTTGCAAACCGGCTTTTGTTCAGCTCTGCTAAATTATCGCTGATGCCCATCAATTTTTTCAAATCAGCCTGACTAAGCTGTCCAGCGGCTTTTGCCAGTTCCTTTGTTTCCTGGGGAAACCTTGGATCCGTGAGCGGACCAGCTTCGACAGGCGACATATCGATTTTCTTTGCTGGTGAAACAACAACAAGCATATGAAATCCTTAACGATTGTTTCTACTCTATTTAGGTCATCGCAGCAAAAACGTCCAGAAAGGCAGTGCCAAATCTTTCCGCCTTTTTTTCGCCCAAGCATTTTTCAATATCTGACTGTGTTTTGGGACGCATCTGTGCCAATTTTGCAAGCTGTGAGGCGGAACAGGTAAGCGGTTTGTCTGTTCCCAGTGGACCGCGCAAAAGATCGGCTTGCACAGCAAGCAGCTCATCGTAAAGTGCACCATTTTTACCAAAAGCAAGTTTACGGCGTGCAGGGTGCAGCTCCTCTTGCGCGCCGACAATCACTGCAAGGAAGGCAGCACCATAGGTTTCAAGCTTTTTCGCACCGACACCGTTTATTTTCGCCATTTCATCGAGAGATTGAGGTTTCTTGTCCACCATATCTACAAGCGTCTTGTCGTTAAATACGATGTAGGCGGGCACATTTGCGGCTTCCGACAAAGCGCGACGTTTGGCCTTCAGTGCCGAGAGGAGAGGGGCGTCTTCCTCTGACACAAGCATTTTAACACGTGGTCTAGAGCCGTTTTTCTTGGCGGAGACGGTGCGCAGAGTAATGGCGCTTTCCCCGCGCAAAAGAGGCAGAGCCGTCTGAGTCATACGCAGGGCGCCATGACGCGTAACATCTGGACGTATAAGATCATGGCCCATCATTTGGCGGAAAATTCCCTGCCATATGCCACGCGAAAATTCTTTTCCGATTCCGAAGGTGCTCAGTCTATCATGTCCGTTGGCGCGAATTTTGTCGGTTTTTTCACCCAGTAAAATATCGATGAGATGATTGACTCCGAAATATTCCTCAGAGCGGAGAATGGCAGAGAGCGCCTTGCGAACGGCGACGGTTGCATCAAATGTCTCGGGCGGGGTCTCGCAAAGATCGCAATTTCCACATTTGGGGTTTTCATCGCTAAAATAATTCAACAGCGTCTTACGCCTGCACTCTAGCGCTTCGGCCAGTCCTAAAAGGGCATTTAATCGCCCATGGTCGGCTGATTTACGTTCATCGTGTGCGAGACTTTCATCAATTTGCCCGCGGCTGAGGCGCACATCATCGGCGCCATAAAGCGTATAGGCTTCAGCGGGTGCACCATCGCGTCCAGCCCGCCCGATTTCCTGATAGTAGCCTTCAATTGACTTGGGCAAATCTGCATGTGCGACCCATCTAATGTCTGGCTTGTCAACGCCCATGCCAAATGCGACCGTGGCCACGACAATCAGCCCATCTTCACTTGAAAAACGGGTTTCGACATGGCGACGCGCCTCTGCTTCCATACCGCCATGATAGTGGCAGGCGGAATAGCCTTCATCACTTAACGCTCTTGCCAGAGTTTCCGTTTTGGCGCGTGTCCCGCAATATATGATGCCAGAGTGCCCCTTTCGGGCAGCCACATAAGACAGAATTTGGCTGCGCGGGTTGTTTTTAGGCTCAAAGGTCAGGTGAATATTTGGCCGATCAAACCCTTTGAGAAAGGTCTTGGGCTTTTTACCCTCAAAAAGCCGTTCGATGATGTCTTGTCGGGTTTCTTCATCCGCTGTTGCGGTAAAGGCTGCGAGGGGGACGTTCAAATTACGCCGCAACTGGCCAATATGCAGATAATCAGGCCGAAAATCATGCCCCCATTGGCTGACACAATGGGCTTCGTCCACCGCGATGAGAGATACATTAGAGCGTTTGAGCAGTGATTGCATGGCACTTGAGGCGAGCCGCTCTGGAGCGAGATAAAGAAGACGGAGCCTCTCGTCTCTAAGCGCTGCGAGAACCTCTTCGCTTTCCTCTTGGGAATTTGCCGATGTTAAAGCGCCTGCGCAGACGCCTGCCGCCTGCAAAGCGCGGACTTGATCCCGCATCAACGCAATTAAAGGAGAGATGACAAGCGTTAACCCAGATCGCGCAAGGGCAGGGAGCTGAAAGCATAAGGATTTCCCGCCTCCGGTTGGCATAATCGCTAAAACAGGTTCACCTGCCACAACCGCGTCAACAATCTCTTGTTGACCAGGCCGAAAACTATCAAAGCCAAATACCTCGCGCAAAAGCGTGTTAGGACATGTCATGTAAACCTGTTGGTCTTATATCTGCTCGCCTCTTTTATGTCTCATGCAGTGGGCAATCTTACAAGGAAAAATGGCGGTGCTTTGAACAAAGATGCACTCGGCGATGCTATCTTGCTATGGAGCGCACTAAAGTGTGCTGATGCATTATCGCACAGCTATGCCCTACATCCCAGGTCTTTTTATGCGGTGCCGTCACATTCCCAGTAGTACTGTCGGTAGAATATAATCTCTAAGTGAGATTATGATGATAAACGCAACCAGCGGAGCAAGATCAAGGGGTCTTGTGTCGGGCAAGATACGCCTGATCGGTTGATAAATTGGCTCGAGCAGGCGGTTCAAACCCGTCCAGATTTGATTAACGATGGGCTGATAGAGGTTAAGGACCTGAAAGGTGATCAACCAGCTCATAATGATATGCACGATCATAAAGAAAAATGCGATATCAAGGATAAGCTTAAGCGGTCCGTAGATTGCCATCATGTGAATGTCTCTCCCTCTTTCGACGTAGAAGTAACCATTGCTCTGAAAAAGACAAGTAGGGGACTTGGGATTGGCGTGTGAAATGATGACTTCGCAGTCATATATCCTCAGAAATGCCTTTGTCCTTGCGATTGGCTTTGATGAGACCACGTTGTTTTTTGGCGGTAATACGACGATTTTTGCTTGCGAGGGTGGGCCGCGTTGCAATCCGTCGTTTGGGCACGATCAGCGCTTGTTTGATCATCTCAACAAGGCGGGCGCGGACAATATCGCGATTTCGGGCTTGGTGACGGGTTTCATCGCACTGCAGAACAATCGCGCCCTCTTTAGTCCATTTGCGTCCAGCGATACGCTTGAGTCGCGCTTTAACGTGGGGGGATAAATGCGGCGAGCGCTCCGCTTCAAAGCGCAATTCAACAGCGGTGGCGAGCTTATTCACGTTTTGCCCCCCAGGACCAGAGGCCCGCGTAAACTGTTCACTGAATTCCCAGTCTTCCAGAATAATATGGTCACTTATGCGTAACATGCTTTTTGCGGTTCATTCCCATTTCGGGCTAAGAGTTTTGCGTTTTCCAGCTTTGTCTTCTGCACATGCTAAGTGAGAGGGCCAAAAAGATCAAAAAGGGCCGCCTAAAGCGACCCTTCGAGATTCTACGGAGGTGGGCCGGTTAGGCTCTCACCAATTATGTGGTCCTGTGACCAAGGGCTGCCTTAGACACGCGCCTCCATAACTGTTCCAACCTCTTTCTCCAATATCTCTCTAGACACTAGATCACCTCCTTTTCTCTGTTTACGTTACTTAAAAAGATGGCAGAGTTTCATAGATTGTCAAAACCTTTTTCCCTGTTAGGCAAAAATTCGGTTAATGATGATCCGAAACGGCACCAGTGCAATGAGCGCGACTGAGAGCTTTACCACCCAATCCGCAAGCGCAAGCGACACCCAAAGTGGATAGTCAGGCCCGATTGTCAACAGAGGCATGCTCTCCCACGCCCAAGAAATCTCGCTATTCACCGCCTCTGAGAAAAACGGTACGCTGGAGGAAAAGGCGATGGTAAAGAAAAGTGCTGTGTCCAGCGCAGAGCTGATGATCGTTGAGGCAAGGGGTGCACGCCACCAGAGGCCTTCACGCAAGCGGTCAAAAATGGCCACATCGCAGAGCTGTGCAACCAAAAACGCAATCCCCGAGCCGATTGCGATACGTAAGGCCACAGCGGGGTATTCATATCCATCCCCCTCAAGCATGATCTGACTGCCAATGAGTGAACATATCACGCCCGTGATAAACCCAACAAAGACCACGCGACGCGCCTCTTTGGGGCCATAGATGCGGTTCATAAGGTCTGTCACGAGAAAGGCAAAGGGATAGGTAAAGGCTCCCCAAGTCAGCAATCCATCAAGGATTAGAAATTGGACAAGAATGTTAGAGGCGACCACGATAGCGGCCATAGCGGCAATGCCAGGAAGAAGTTTTATCATACTGTTATCTGTTTTTGCAAGGTAGCGACTTGGCTGGCTGTCTGACCGCCAGCGCCGCCTCCCTACGCAGTGCTCAGCGCGAGGTCAAGACCTTCGAGCATTGCTGTGGGAGATCAGCTAAAACATATTCGCGGCGCTTTTTGGGTTTTGGCGCATTGGGATCAGGGGGCGGCGGGTTCAAAATGCGATCGACCCAGCCTTGGGCCTCTTTGCAGCCGTCTCCTGCAGGCGGGGGCGCTTGATCTTTGCATCCGCTCATTCCAGACGGGCATTTTAAGCGCACATGAAAATGATAATGATGTCCCCACCACGGGCGAATTTTGCGCAGCCAAGCCCGATCCCCCTTTTCATCCTGACACATTTTGACCTTAGCGCCTGGAAAAATAAAGATGCGAGCAACCCTTGGATCACTTGCCGCAGCCTTTAGAAGACGGTGGTGTTCCTTAGTCCATTTGTCATTCACATAGGCCCCTTTGGCGCGGCGCAGGGAGGTTGATGAAATTTCTTCACGGGTTTTGCGTGAAAGGGTTAAGGCTTCGGCGCGGCGCAACCATATATCAATATCAAGACCGATCTGGTGACTGCGATGACCCGTTAGCATGGGCCCGCCGCGCGGCTGTGAGATGTCGCCGATGTATAGCCCGTTCCAGCCTTTCAATTGCGCGGCTTTTCGGGACAAATCCTTAATATAGTCAATCGCTATGGGATGCCCCCAATTGCGATTGCGCGACAGGCGCATGGCCTGCCATGTCGGGCCCGTTTGGGCGAGCTCAACCCCGCCTGCAAGGCATCCTTTTGCATAGCCACCGTGGGCATAACTTGCCTGTGAAGATCCGTTCTTTTTCTTGCCAAAGAGCTGGCGCGCTTCTGGCTCAGCGCTGAGCGAAACTGGCAGTAAGATCAAAGCAAACAGCGCTGTGATGATTTTTTGGCATCGTGATGTGCTGCTTACTGATCTTTGTCCCATTGCCATCTGTCTCCTTTTGGATGGACCCAGATTAACAGGGTCAGGCCAATTATAAAGAGCACAACCAGAGGGGATATACCGATGCGCGCGTCTCCGCTGATGCTAGTGACAATGGCAATTAAGCTCGGCGCAAGAAAAGCGGTTGCTCGACCTGAAAGCGCATAGAGGCCAAAGCCTTCGGTCGCGCGCTCCGGTGACGTGTGCCGCACCATCATCGAGCGGCTTGCCGATTGCAGTGCACCGCCCATGCCCCCGATAAAGACCCCGCAGGTATAAAAGACCAAATCGGGAAGGTTTGAGCCTTCGGGGACTGGTACTCCAAACACATGTGTCAGCGAGGTGTTTACAATCACAAAACAAACGACAGTCAGGATAAGGGTCATCGCAACGATCACTGGTTTGGGTCCAAATCGACGATCCCAAAATCCTCCAAGCCAACTAAAGAGCGCTGCAGAGATCGCTGCAATTATTCCAAATTGCCCCAGTTTGATAACGCTCCAATTGAGCACGAGAACCGCATATGTGCCGCCAAACATATAAAGGCCGTTCAAGGCATCGCGGTAAAACATCGAAGAGAGGAGATAGGCCGAAAGGCTCTTTTTGTGGCGCAAATCATGCAGAGAAGCCCAGAGGTTCGCAATGCCCTCTTTTGCGTTCATCTTTTGTTTGAGACTGTTATCTTCATGTACCCAAAGGAAATAGGGGATCATAAAGAGGATAAACCACAGGGCAACAAACGGGCCAACAAAGCGCGTGCCCTCCTTTTCGCTCGCCTCCAGTCCAAAGAACGGATCAAGGTTTAGGATCATGGTTTTGCCGTTCTCTTGTTCGACAAAGAGCAAGAGCATAATAATAAGAGACAGCAATCCCCCGACGTAGCCAAACCCAAAGCCAGATCCCGAAATTTTGCCAATTTCCTCTTGTGAGCCGAGGTTTGGCAATTGCGCATTGGTAAAAATATAGGTGTATTCGGCCATGATGTAACAAAGGCCAAAGAGGCAGAGCATAAGCCACATATTTGACCCGTCTGGATATGTGTACCACAGTGCAAATGCGCTCACGACGTAGACAATCGAAAATTTTGCAATCCACGGTTTTCGTGTCCCCGTGGTATCTGCAATCGCGCCAATAATAGGACCACCAAAGCCGATAATGAGGCCTGTGATTGCAAGACATCTGGACCAAATGATTTGCGCGTTGGCATCTGCAAGTGTCTCGTCTTGCCCAAGGCCCAAGTAATACTGAGACGCAACAATCACAAAATAGGGGCCAAAAATAAAGGTAACGAGAAGCGTGTGAAAGGGCTGGGCCGCCCAATCATAAAAGAACCACCCCCAAATAGCCTTGCGATGCGACATGTTTAGGTTTCTCCCTTGACTGTTTTACTAAAACAACCAAGAGCCTGTGAGATCAAGCCGAACTTGGCGCAAGCCTGTATTTTGTCTGTGATGTCGCTCACACCGACATGCATATATATTTCATCTCAAGATAATCATCTATCCCGTGATGGCTTCCCTCTCGCCCAAGGCCCGATTGCTTCACGCCGCCAAATGGCGCGACCTCGGTTGAAATGATCCCTGTATTGACCCCGACGATACCATATTCCAGCGCTTCTGCGACTTTGTAGACGCGGCTCAGGTCCTTGGCATAAAAATAGGAGGCTAGACCAAAGATTGTGTCGTTAGCGAGCGCGATCACATCGTCTTCGTCTTCAAACTTGAACAGAGGCGCAAGCGGGCCAAAAGTCTCTTCGGTCGAGACGGCCATTTCCCGTGTCGCCCCTGTGACAATGGTCGGGTTCATAAAATTACCTTCGCTTTGCTGGGTCTCACCGCCCAAAATCACGGTCCCGCCTTTGGATGTGGCGTCCGCGATATGTTCCTGCACTTTTAAAATAGCATCGGTGTTAATCAGTGGCCCCAACGCTGTACCATCCTCTAAACCATCCCCCACTTTCATCTTACCCACCGCAGCGGCAAGTTTTTGTGCAAAGGCATCGTAGACGCCCGCTTGCACATAGATGCGGTTGGCACAGACACAGGTTTGTCCGTTATTGCGAAACTTGCACATAATCGCGCCTTCGACTGCAGCATCCAAATCAGCATCATCAAACACGATAAAGGGCGCATTTCCCCCAAGCTCCATGGAGCATTTCATCACGCTGTCAGCAGCCTGTTTCAAGAGCACGCGACCCACCTCTGTTGAGCCTGTGAACGTCAATTTGCGCACAATGGGATTTTCGCAGAACTCTTTGCCGATCTCTGAGGAGCGAGAGGAGGGAATAATCGACAAAACACCTTTGGGCAGGCCTGCGCGGTCTGCAAGAACCCCCATGACCAATGCAGAAAGCGGCGTTTCCTTGGCAGGACGAGCAACAAAGGCACATCCAGCAGCAAGCGCTGGCCCTGCTTTTCGTGTAATCATCGCGTTGGGAAAATTCCACGGCGTGATTGACGCGGCAACCCCGATAGGCTGTTTGAGCACGGTTATACGTTTGTCGCGTTGGTGACCTGGAATTGTTTCGCCATAGACGCGCTTGGCCTCCTCGGCAAAAAATTCGATGAAAGAGGCCCCATAGGCAATCTCACCTTTGGCTTCTGCAAGTGGCTTGCCCTGTTCTGCGGTGAGGATGACAGCAAGATCCTCTGCATTTTCCATCATCAGATCAAACCACCGGCGCAAGATCACACTGCGCTCTTTGGCGGTCATTGCAGCCCATTCTTTTTGCGCCGTTTCAGCGGCTGCAATCGCCCGTGAAGCCTGCGCTCGGCTAAAATCAGCAACTTGGGCAATGATGTCACCGCGTGCAGGGTTATGCAC
>WTIQ01000461.1 GCA_011525185.1 Paracoccaceae bacterium
GTCTTGCGGGGACCAATGTAGAAGAGGGCCAAAAGATTTTGGCGCAATCGGGTATGCCGATCATTCGGGCCAACACTTTGATGGAGGCCGCAGAACGCGCCGTTGGTGCATGGAAAAACGATATCAAACTCGGGATGAAGCGGAGGGCCTGACCATGAGCATTTTTATTGATAGCGACACACCTGTAATCGTTCAGGGCATCACAGGCCGCATGGCTCGGTTTCACACCAAAGATATGATCGAGTATGGAACCAATGTAGTGGGGGGCGTCGTACCAGGAAAAGCGGGCGAAACCGTAGAGGGCGTGCCTGTCTTTAACACTGTTAAAGACGCGGTCGAAAAAACGGGTGCTGAAGCCAGCCTCGTCTTTGTTCCGCCACCCTTTGCGGCCGACAGCATCATGGAAGCGGCCGATGCAGGTATTCGCTACTGCGTTTGCATCACTGACGGTATTCCCGCGCAGGATATGATCCGCGTCAAAAGATACATGAAGCGTTACTCACGTGACAAGCGTATGGTTTTGACAGGGCCAAACTGTGCGGGCACGATTAGCCCAGGTAAGGCACTTCTTGGGATTATGCCTGGTCACATTTACCTTAAAGGAAACGTTGGTATTGTGGGACGCTCAGGCACCCTCGGCTATGAAGCTGCTGCACAGCTCAAAGAGTTGGGCCTTGGCGTTTCAACGTCGGTTGGTATTGGGGGAGACCCTATAAACGGGTCTTCGTTCAAAGACATCTTAGAGCGTTTTGAAAACGACGATGAAACTGACGTGATTGCTATGATCGGTGAAATTGGAGGACCACAAGAAGCTGAGGCTGCCGAATATATCCGTGACCATGTCACTAAGCCAGTTGTTGCATATGTTGCAGGTCTGACGGCTCGCAAAGGTAGAACAATGGGCCACGCTGGGGCGATTATTTCAGCCTTTGGTGAAAGTGCCTCTGAAAAGGTGGAAATCTTGAGCTCTGCTGGTGTCACGGTCGCCGAAAATCCAGCCGTTATCGGTAAAACCATCGCGAGCGTCATGCAGTAAGGGATTGCAGTATGGTCAAGCCAAGCATCATGGTCACGCGACGTTGGCCCGCAGCAGTTGAAGCGCAGTTAAGTGAGCGCTTCAACGTGGCGTTCAACAAAAGCGACAAGCCTTTGGGGCAAGATGACTTGCGTGAGGCGATGACGTCGTTTGATGCGGTCCTTCCAACGGTCACAGATAAAATCACGGCACCTGTTTTAGAGGTGCCGCGCGCTAAGGCCAAGATTTTGGCAAATTATGGCGCGGGCTACAGCCATATTGATACCGAAGCGGCACGGTGTGCCAATATCACGGTGACAAATACGCCCGATGTTTTATCCGAATGTACTGCGGATTTGGCCATGACCTTGATGTTGATGGCCGCGCGTCGGGCGAGTGACGGTGAAAAAGAGCTCCGCGAAGGGCACTGGGACGGATGGCGTCCCACGCATCTGATCGGGACCAAAGTCTCTGGTAAAACGCTTGGGATCGTCGGTTTCGGCCGAATTGGTCAGGAAATGGCGAAGCGGGCGCACTTTGGTTTTGGAATGAAAATCATTGTTCAAAACCGCTCAAAAGTCGCGCCAGACCTACTCGCGCAGTTTAATGCGACCCAAGTGGACTCTCTTGAAGAGCTTATGCCGCTCTGTGATTTTGTTTCACTGCACTGCCCAGGCGGGGCGGAAAACAGACACATTATCAATGGCAAAACCTTGGATCTCATGCGGCCCAATGCGTTTTTAATCAATACTGCGCGCGGCGAGATCGTGAACGAACGCGATCTGATCCACGCCCTTTGGTTTGATACCATTGGCGGGGCGGCCTTGGATGTTTTTGAGGGAGAGCCGCGGATCAGTGACGATTTGATGGCCTGTGATAAACTTGTGATGCTTCCACATCTAGGAAGCGCCACGCGCGAAGCGAGAGAAGCGATGGGGTTTCGAGTGATTGAAAACCTCAATGATTTCTTTGAAGGTCGTGCCCCGCGCGATCGTGTCATTTGAACAAAGGCAAAACGACGATGGAGATGCGCGCCGTTTTTTAAGAATTAATCAGGCCTGACTGGGAACGGTTGCGCCAAGACCTAGATACTTGCCAAATATTGGGAGAGTTACGAACATGAATGCACCACATAGAGAGAATACATTCTTCAACGCGAGTTTGGAGAGCAGTGATGGGGCGATATTTGGGGCTATTCGCTCTGAGCTT
>WTIQ01000419.1 GCA_011525185.1 Paracoccaceae bacterium
TCGCATTGGGGAAAGAGTGAGATGACAGAACAGGTACTTGGGGTTTTCACCCCTGCTGGCAAGCGGGGCCATTTTGATGTGGGGACACCCGTTCTAAGTGCGGCACGTCAATTGGGTGTAGATTTAGACAGCGTATGCGGCGGTCGCGGCATTTGCAGCAAGTGCCAAATTACCCCCTCTTTTGGTGAATTTCCTAAACATGCCGTCACCGTCGCAGAAACAGCCGTCTCAGAGTTTAACGCTGTTGAGCAACGCTATCATGATAAACGGGGTTTGAAGCCCGGTCGCCGCTTGGGCTGCCAAGCCAAAATCCTCGGTGATCTCGTGATTGACGTTCCCGAAGAAAGTCAGGTGCATAAACAAGTGATCCGAAAAGCGGCCAGTGATCGCAAGATCAACATGGCGCCAGCCACCAAGCTTTACTATGTTGAGGTCCAAGAGCCTGACATGCATGAGCCTTCTGGTGATTTTGAACGTCTGGCACAAGCGCTCAAAGAGCAATGGCAGATTGAGAATGTGACCTGTGACCTATCCGTTCTCACAAGATTGCAACCTGTCCTTCGCAAAGGCAATTGGCATGTCACTGTTGCCGTTTTTGATGATCACTCTGAAAAGCAACCCGAAGTGCTAGAGGTCTTTTCCGGCCTTCATGAAGCTGGCATTTATGGCTTGGCCATTGATCTGGGATCGACCACAATTGCCGCGCATCTGACCGATTTAAGAACAGGTGACGTGATCGTCAGCTCGGGCCTTATGAACCCACAAATCCGCTTTGGCGAAGACCTCATGAGTCGCGTCAGTTATTCAATGATGAATAAAGGCGGCGATATAGAAATGACCAAGGCGGTTCGAGAGGGGATCAATGATCTTATTGAGGCGATCAAAGAGGAGGCAGGCATTGCCACCGAAACCTTCTTGGAGGTCGTCTTTGTCTGCAATCCCGTCATGCATCACCTTTTGCTCGGCATTGATCCCGTTGAACTGGGACAAGCCCCCTTTGCCCTAGCCACTTCCGAAGCGCTCAAACTCAAGACCGCCGAGCTGGGGTTGACCGCCATGAACAGCTCTGCAAAATGCTATCTCTTACCCTGCATTGCAGGACATGTTGGCGCGGATGCTGCGGCCGTCGCACTCTCTGAGGACCCGGGGTCGTCTGAAGACTTGGTGCTTGTGGTAGATGTGGGCACCAATGCCGAAATCCTCTTGGGCAATAAAGAGCGCGTTTTGGCCTGCTCCTCACCAACGGGACCCGCCTTTGAAGGGGCGCAAATCAGCTCTGGCCAACGGGCTGCACCTGGCGCAATCGAACGCATAGAAATTCATCCCGAGACCAAAGAGCCGAGGTATAAAATCATCGGCAGCGAACTGTGGTCCGATGAAGACGGATTTGAACAAGCCAGCGAAGCACTGGGCATAACTGGAATATGCGGTTCGGGCATTATTGAGGCTGTTGCGGAACTGCGACTTGCGGGGCTGATGGATGAAAGCGGCCTACTGGGATCACCAGAGGCTACGGGCAGTCCCCGCATGGTCGCTGATGGGCGCACTTTTTCCTATCTTATCCATGATGCAAGTGCATCAGGCGGATCAGTTATCACAGTCACTCAAGGAGATATTCGCGCCATCCAGCTTGCAAAATCTGCTCTTTATGCAGGGGCGCGCCTCTTAATGGATGAAATGGGCGTGGAGCGCGTCGATCGCGTGGTGCTTGCTGGTGCTTTTGGGGCACATATCTCAACCAAACACGCAATGGTGCTTGGAATGATCCCCGATGTTCATCTCGACAAAGTTATCTCCGCAGGGAACGCCGCAGGCACAGGCGCGCGCATTGCACTGTGTAATGTCCATGATCGCGCGACGATTGAGCAAACTGTGCGCAAAATCACCAAAGTGGAAACAGCAATCGAACCCAAATTTCAGGATCACTTTGTTGCGGCCAATGCCATACCGCATAAAACAGACCCTTTCCCTGAACTCAACAAAGTGGTCAAGCTTCCTGCCCCAAGCTTTAATACAGGCGGCTCGGACCCAGCTCAGGCCATGGGTCGCCGCCGCCGTAGACGTGTGTGAGCAATCAAAATGACTTCGCAAGATAATAGCGCATTAAAAATGAATGCGCTAATCTGCTTGATCTAGCTCAAGGGCAAGGGCGTGGATCTGAGCCAAAAGCGGCTTCCCCAAAGCGGAATGGACAGCGCGATGGCGGGCGATGCGGCTTAGGCC
>WTIQ01000360.1 GCA_011525185.1 Paracoccaceae bacterium
ATCAGAGACTGGTGGTCGCATTCTAGAAGGCGGAGCTCAAAAGCTCGTATTAACAGTAGCGTTCATCTGGTCGGTTTTTCAACTCTATGTGGCGTCGTCCATACCGTTTTTCTTAAGTGAACAAACAGGGCTGCAGCTGGTCTTTAACAATCAAGAAACGCGACAAGTGCATCTGGCATTTGCTCTATGTTTATCCATGCTAGCCTTTCCTCTGCTAAGTGGATCGTCCAAGACCAGCATTCCAATTTATGACTATGTGCTGGCCATACTTGGGGTGTTTGTGTGTCTTTATTTGCTGTTTAACAAAACAAATATTGCAGACCGTGCTGGCCTTCCTACCACAATGGACCTCTTTGTATCAGCCTCTGGTTTGATCCTCATCGCCTTGGCGGTCTATCGCACTTTGGGATTGCCCCTGGTCATCGTTGCATCGGTCTTTGTTCTTTATGTGTTTTTTGGGGACTCCCCGAATTTGCCCGAAGTCGTCCAGTGGAAAGGCGCCTCTCTCGGCAAAGCCCTCTGGCATTATTGGATGCAAACAGAAGGTGTCTTCGGGGTCGCCTTAGGTGTCGCCGCCTCCATGATTTTTCTCTTTGTTTTGTTCGGCGCTTTGCTCGAGAAAGCGGGCGCTGGAAATTACTTCATTCAACTTGCCTTTTCGACCCTAGGACATCTCAGGGGCGGTCCTGCCAAGGCGGCTGTTGTCGCCTCTGCTGCATCGGGCATCTATTCGGGAAGTTCTATTGCAAACGTGGTGACCACAGGGACCTTTACCATCCCCTTAATGAAAAAAACGGGTTTTAGTGCTGAACGCGCGGGAGCGGTTGAAGTCGCTTCTTCGACCAATGGTCAGCTTACCCCTCCCGTTATGGGCGCTGCGGCCTTTTTGATCGCTGAATTTACAGGCATTTCCTATCCCGAATTGGTCAAACATGCGCTTTTACCAGCGGTGGTGTCCTATATCGCGCTGGTCTACATCGTGCATTTAGAGGCGCTCAAGTTGGACTTGAAAGGACTTAAAAAGTCATCTGGTGACAGGCCGCTCATGTCAAAAATCACGGGCTTTCTTTTTGGATTTATTGCCATGGGGGCTCTGGGCTTTTTCGTTTATTATGGTCTGGGTTGGGCACATGCATTTTTGTCTCAAACAGATGCCTTCTTGCGGCCTACGCTTGTGCTTGGGGCCTATGTCTTTCTGGCAAAAATAGCGGCACAGAGGCCCGATTTGCCACATGAGCTCTCGGTCAGTGATGATCAGCCGCTGCCACGCCCAAAAGACGTCGCGCTAACTGGATTATACTATATCCTTCCCATAATTGTCTTGATTTGGAACATCTTAATCGAGCGTTTATCCCCCTCCTTGTCGGCCTACTGGGCAACCATAGTTATGACTTTCATCGTCATCACACACAAAGGGCTCAAAGCCTACTTCCGTGGTAATGCTGTCTCAGTAGAAGTTCTAAAAGACGGCGTGAGGGATTTCGTCGATGGTATGATTGCAGGCGCTAAAAATATGATCGGTATCGGCGTTGCAACGGGTGTTGCTGGGATCATTATTGGAACCGTGTCATTGACAGGCACGCACCAAGTAATTGGTGAATTTGTCGAGTTTCTCTCTGGTGGCAATCTCATGCTTATGCTCCTATTGGTTGCCGTTATGAGTCTGATCCTGGGCATGGGGCTGCCCACAACAGCAAACTACATTGTTGTATCCTCTTTAATGGCGCCCGTGATCGTCTCTGTTGGTGCTCAATCAGGTCTGGTTGTCCCTCTGGTTGCCGTGCATTTGTTTGTCTTTTATTTTGGCATTTTAGCGGATGACACACCCCCTGTGGGACTTGCCGCTTTTGCGGCAGCCGCAATCTCCCAAGGTGATCCAATAAAAACGGGGGTGCAGGGCTTCACATACGATATGCGTACCGCTCTTTTGCCCTTTCTGTTCTTGTTCAATACCGAGCTGCTCTTGATTGACGTGACCTTTTCCAAGGCTATCTTTGTGTTTATCATCGCAACCTTGGCTATGTTCCTCTTTGCGGCTGCGACGCAGGGGTACTTTCTGGCCAAGAACCGACTATGGGAAAGTGCTGTCTTGCTGCTCATTGCCTCTACGCTGTTTCGCCCAGGATATTGGCTCGACAAAGTTGCCCCGCCATTTGAGCATATAACGGCAAGTGAATTGAGCGATAAGTTGATGCCATTGCCAGAAGATCAGATCCTTTATGC
>WTIQ01000116.1 GCA_011525185.1 Paracoccaceae bacterium
TAATCGCATTTCAATCATATTTCTGCGGTTATGACCCTAAATTAAACAGAAAAACAAATTGAATTTTACTCATTAGCGGGTTGTTAAATTTAAACACCTATTGCTGAGGCAAGCTTTTACATGCACAGCAATAGGTGATTATATGACAATTTCTTCTTCGATGAATGCCGGGGTTTTGGGCTTGGCGGCCAATGCTAACAGACTGGCGACGATTTCAGACAATATCGCAAACTCTTCGACCCATGGGTACCGTCGCGTGGAAACCGACTTTCATTCCATGGTGATCGGCAGTGGCGGGGGTACCTATTCTGCAGGCGGCGTTCGAACAACGAACCACCGTATGATTGATATGGCCGGATCAGTGATCTCGACTTCAAATCCAACGGATCTCGCCGTCGATGGTCGCGGCATGCTCCCTGTCGCTCGTTATCTTGGCCATGACTCGGTTCAAAACGGCACCGAAATGCTTTTGACGACGACTGGCGCATTTCGAATGGATAAGGATGGATATCTTGTTACAGAGTCTGGCCTAGTCCTATTGGGTTGGCCCGCGTCAAAAGACGGAACAATTCCGACTTTTCCGAGGGACACGAGCGATGGATTAAAACCGATCCGGATAGAGGCACAACAACTTGCCGGCGAACCCACAACAAAAATCAGTTTTGCCGCTAATTTGCCTGCAACTGATACGGATCCATCTGGCAACGGAGACGCAAGAACGATTTCCATCGAATATTTTGACAATCTCGGAAAGGCTGAAAATCTCAAGGTGGAGTTTAGACCGGTCCTCGGCGAAGACACGCATTCCAACACTTGGGAAATGGTTATCAAGGATAGTGCATCAAACAACAATGAAACAGGCAAGTGTAAGATTGAATTTAATGACGACCGCGAGAATGGCAGGTCGTTAAAATCTGTTACAGCAGTGGAAGGGACATCTGGCGGTGCCTATGATCCAACCACCGGAAGTTTAAGTATTTCTGTTGCCGGAGGACCCATTGACATTACAATCGGCAAGCTCGGTGAAAGCCGTGGTTTAACCCAAAAATCAGACAAATTTACGCCTGCAGCTATTGATAAGGACGGTAGCCCGGTCGGAAACATGACCTCTATGGTTCAAATTGATGGTGCGGGAAATGTTTATGCCACCTATGATACCGGTGAGTCCCGATTAATCTATCAGATACCTCTGGTCGATTTACCAAATCGCAACGGCCTGACCTCCTACAACAACCAGACTTACGCACCCTCAAAAGACAGCGGTCGCTTTTTCCTGTGGAATGCAGGTGATGGACCCACAGGTCAGATACTTCCCAACGCGTTGGAAGAATCCACCGCAGACGTCGCAGCGGAATTGACCAAGATGATCCAAACGCAACGATCATATTCGTCAAATGCCAAAGTGATCCAGACTGCAAATGAAATTCTTCAGGAAACAACCAATATTATCCGCTAGATCGGGAGCGCGACCATGTCACTGAACGCTGCACTTTCAAACGCTATTTCGGGGCTTTTTACGGCAAGCAAAGCCTCTGAACTTATTGCTTCTAACGTATCTAATGCACAAACGCCCGGATATGTGCATCGCAATCTTAGTCTGTCTGCACGTTCAGGCGAGGCGGGAGGAGTCATCATTGATGCTGTGCAGCGCCATCAAAATGAATATGTGGTTGCACAACGCAGATCAGGCGAAGGGCAGTTTGCGCATACATCATATCTTTCTGATTTTTTCTCCATACTTGAAACAGAATATGGCATGCTAGGAAAAGGCCGGTCTCTGACGGATGCTATAAACACTCTGGAAGCCCGCTTGATCGAAGCCTCAGGTCAACCAGACAACTCGTCTCGTCTCAGCGCGGCTTATGATGCTCTGAATAAACTTTCCTCCCGGATCCGCTCTTTTTCGGAAGTACTGCAACAAGAACGACAAAAAGCAGACAGAGCAATTGAAAAATCAGTAGATAAAATTAATGCCCTCTTATCGAAGCTGCACACTTTGAACCGGCGACTTGGCATGACCGAAAAAGGTTCCGGTGCAAAAGCAGGTCTGCTTGATCAACAAAATCAATTAATAGATGAACTGTCCGTCATGGTCAGCGTCAAGATTTTTCGCCGTACGGGGGGAAAAATAGCAATTTATGGTGATGGCGGTTTGAAATTATTGGATGAAACAGCGTCCAAATTGTCTTTCGTACGTACCAATGTTATTTCAGCCCACGAC
>WTIQ01000242.1 GCA_011525185.1 Paracoccaceae bacterium
ATGACACTTTGATCAAGAAGTGTCGATTTTATGGGGGACTGACGCGCTTTGAGTTGCGATACAAATTGGCCGCCATCAATTATGTTTCCAAGCGGCTCTGGACCTAGTTGTTTGAGAAGTCGGTAATTTGCCTCATCATGAGTTGCAAACAAATCCATCGCACCAAAGCGCCTAGGATCGTTAAAGGTGAGTCTCATTCCATTGCTAAAATCGAGAACAACATGATCATGCTTGGCAACCGCTTGATGGTCCTGAACGTAGGCCCCGACTATGTCACCGGAAATAAGGATGCGCCCAGACATGCCCAAATGAATAAGTAGTGTCTCGCCTCCACTCAGATCGACAAGAATGTATTTTGAGCGCCTTCTCACCTGCAACACGCGCTGATTGAGCACTCTATCGGCCATTTTTTCGGGAAATGGCCATCGCAAATCGGGGCGATTCACTGCCGCGCGCTGAATGACTTGCCCCTCAATGACAGGGGCAATACCGCGGCGGACGGTTTCAACTTCGGGTAATTCTGGCATATGCCCTCCAATTTTGCCAGCAAACGCGCTCTGATGTAGCTAAGTCAAACTGCTGCATTGAATTCAAGGCGTTTCTTCTTATAACCAGCACAAGAACACTGAAAGCGTAGCCTATGACAGAAAATAGCGAAGATACGACCCACTTTGGATTTGAAACCATCCCATCTTCGGAAAAAGCAGGGCGAGTGCGCAATCTGTTCGGAAGTGTGGCGTCAAAATATGATATAATGAATGATGTTATGTCAGGAGGAGTTCATCGACTTTGGAAAGAGGCGATGATGGATTGGCTTGCGCCACAATCCCACCAAAAATTATTAGATGTGGCAGGCGGGACAGGTGATATTGCCTTCCGGTTTTTGAAGCGCGCCACCCACGCAGAAGTCACAATTCTTGATTTAACCGCCGACATGCTCGCAGAGGGACAGAAAAGAGCAGAGGCGCAGAAATTGGATGGTCAGCTGACTTGGACTGTTGGCGATGCAATGGATTTGCCCTTTGAAGACAATAGTTTTGATGTCTACACAATCAGTTTTGGCATTCGCAATGTCATGGATCCGCAAGTTGCTTTAGAGGAGGCCTATCGCGTTCTCAAGCCTGGCGGCCGGCTGATGGTTTTGGAATTTTCCCATATTCCGAATGAAGGCTTGCAATGGGCCTATGACCGCTATTCATTCAATGTTATACCCAACATGGGCAAGCTCATTGCCAATGATCGCGACAGCTATCAATACCTCGTAGAGTCAATAAGGCGCTTTCCAAAACAAGATGATTTTTTGGCAATGGTGCGCAAAGCGGGATTTGAAAATACGAAATATCGCAATCTTACAATGGGCGTTGCCTGTTTGCACTCGGGTTGGAAGCTCTAGTGAGAGGGCCGCATAATATATGGCGCCTCATTCGAACGGGTGCGACGCTTGAACGGACCGGTGCGATGGGGGCCGTCCTCAATGCCTTAGAAGCGCCGCGCTCGCTGCGTTTGGTCGCTCGCATTCTGGGGGCGCCTTTCTTTTGGCTCGGGCTAAAAGGCGATCCGAACATGCCCCCAACGCCAAGAGCTTTGACAGCGCTTGGACCTGCCTACATCAAATTTGGACAGATTCTCTCGACGCGACCAGATGTTGTTGGATCAGAAATTTCCGATCAACTGAAAGTCTTGCAGGATCGATTGCCCCCGTTTTCCGTTGCACAAGCCAAGCAGATATTTTTGTCAGAGACAGGGCACGATCCCGATGATGTGTTTAATGAATTTAGTGACCCTGTTGCTGCGGCGTCTATTGCCCAAGTGCACCGCGCCACATTGAAAAGCACAGGCGAAACCGTCGCAGTCAAGATCTTGCGCCCCAAAATCGAGCGAGCCTTTAAGACGGATATTGACGCCTTTTACTTTGCCGCATCAATGATCGAGATGCTTTCGCCGATGTCCCGTCGCTTAAGACCTAGAGATGTCATCGAACATTTTGAGGGTGTGGTTATGGGGGAATTAGACCTCCGCTTAGAAACATCTGCCGCATCAGAGTTCCAAGCAAATACAAAAGAGGATCAGGGCTTTCGACTGCCTCGCCTTGAATGGTCATTTTCCTCTCGACGTGTGATGACCATGGGCTGGGCCGAAGGCATCACGATGAGCGATATTGAGGCTCTGAAATCCGCAGGTCATGATTGTCACGAACTGGGACAACGTCTTCTGAGTTTGTTTTTGAAACATGCGCTGCGAGATGGTTATTTCCATGCTGATATGCACCAAGGCAATTTAAAAGTGGCAGAAAACGGTGACATCATCGCGCTTGATTTTGGCATAATGGGGCACATTGATGAGTATACCCGCCGAGTCTATGCGGAAATTCTCTATGGCTTTATCAATAAAAACTACAGACGGGTCGCAGAGGTGCATTTCGAAGCTGGTTATGTCCCAGCGGATCGTGACATCGACGAGTTTGCCCGCGCCCTGCGCGCGGTTGGTGAACCTATTTTCGGGATGGATGCGACCCAAATCTCTATGGGCCGTTTGTTGAGTTACCTCTTTGAAGTGACCGAACGCTTTGGCATGGAAACCAGAACTGAGCTTATTCTACTTCAACGCACGATGGTCGTCGTGGAAGGGGTCGCACGCTCCCTCAACCCTCAGATCAACATGTGGGAAGTCGCCCGTCCTATTGTTGAAGAATACATCCGAAAAAGCATTGGTCCGCGCGCAGTTTTGCGAGATTTGGGTAAGACGGCCCTTGTGATTTCACGCTTTGGCCCAAAATTGCCTGATATCGTTGAGGCGGCATTGTTGAGAGAGGCCCAGAAAGAGCCCGAGAAAACCGCATCTAGAGGGTGGCTCCATGCCTTGGGATATCTTGGTGCCGCAATCTTAGGTGGGTTGCTTGTGATAGTCGCTTCAGAATTGTTTTAACAAAGCAATTTCATGATCGAGACCTTTGCTGTAATCTTGTTCGCCTTGTGAGATCTTCCATGCACAATAAGCCGCTAGTCGCCAATGATAAAACGCTTGCATCGCATCAAGGGTGTGTATGTCAAAATCACTGTGATGATCGCAATATGCCGCTATGAATGCTTGACGTTGAGCCGTGCTAATCGGCGCGGCTCCGTAAAGTATGCGCATGGCAGGGGACAAAAAATGGCAAAGATCTTCGACTGGATGCCCAAGACCTGGGCTTTGCCAATCTATGAGATAGCATTGAGAAGCTGATACGAGAATGTTGTTTGGCGTCGGATCGCGATGCAACATTTGCCATGTCACATCCATTTCCTCCTTGTGTTTAGGACGTAACTTTATCAGCTCATTTCTAAGATCATCGCTACAGGACGACAAAATAGAATAAGTGTGTTGAATGAGCGCATCCGCCGTTGAAGCGACACGAGGCAATGAGGCAATGGGATCATGTTGATGCAACATGGCAAATGTAGCGGCAACCTTTTCAACTTCGTCTGTCGTTGTTTTGCCAGTCACATGATCATAAATGAGACAGTCTCCATACGCCGTCTTTACGTGGGCGATGGGTTGAGGACATATCCGTTTATCATGCAACGCAGTGAGGCAGACCAGCTCATCAAGCGAGTTATTGGAATAAAGCGGGTTATTCCAATTCTCCTGATAAAGTTTGACACAGACAAGTCCGTCATCACTCTTTACTTTCCAAACTGAATTAGAACGCCCTCCAGAAAACTTACTCCACGTGGCATTTTGCGATATCAACCCCGCCTGCACTAATTCGTGATGAAGTTTACCTTGCCGCACAAGTCTTCCGAGCCGTGTTCCTGTTTGAAATAGTGCCTAGTGGTGCCTCGACACGAAGACAAGCCTTAATGTCAGGAGCGAATTCGGGTCAATTCGCTCAGTGGTTTTTTTTCGCCATTGGAAAAAATCGCGGTTTGCTTTTTATTTTCAAAGCGTATCTCGGTAATTTTATAATAGGTTTCTACCTCTCCGAGCGACTTCGTGCCATTTTTTGTTTGATCCACGATTTCAGCTTTGAAGGGGCCGAATTTTGCCGCTGCGCCTGAATTGGTCAAACCGTTCCAAGAAAATTCTGTCATTCCAGCGGTGACTTTGGTCTGGAATACAATACCGCCTGCGTCATTTCGAATAATCAACTGAGGATTTTCAGCTTTCGTGACAGCATCAAATTTCATAAATGTGGATGTCTTTCCGATCTCAAAGGATCCTTTCACCAGGGCCCGTTTCCCGACAATGTTTGCAAGCGAAGACAAGTTACTGCCCCCAAGATTTGAACTAATTTCCGACAGCTTAGAATTTGTGAGAACCTGCTGCTCAAGGGATGAGAAGGTTGCAAGTTGAGTAGCATAATTTGCTTAAAATCAATGCCGTTTAGCGAAGCGACTTTATCAAAATAAAGTCATTTCGCTGCATATTTTACCCCAAGGCATGCCCACCCAAGCACTTAAACGACTCTCTCAGCAATGCATAAAAACCTCTTACTAAACATAAATTTTGATGAAAATTGTCTTGGTCATTGAGATTTTACAATTCTAAGTCTATGCTCACATTATGGACCCAACACATGGACCCAGTGCAAAAGGAGGATAAACCCTGACATTGTCTGTCGATGCAGTAAACTCTGCAGCCGAGCCAGCGATACTCAATAAGGCTCTCACATCGTTTACAAGCGAAATGCTGTTAAGCGAAATTAGTCACTCTCTTAATGACTCCAAAGCCGAAGACCTCGTGCGAATTGATTTGCGTGGGCGCTCAACCATTGGAGACTATATGCTTGTCGTGTCTGGACGATCATCAAGACAAGTCAACGCAATTGCCCAAAATCTCGCAGATCACCTGAAGCAAAGGCTTAAATTGACGTCGCGCTTAGAAGGCAAGGATAGTGGAGATTGGATTGTCGTTGATACAGGCGACGTGATTGTGCATATTTTTCGCCCCGAGGTGCGCGAATTTTATCAGCTTGAAAAGATGTGGCAATCAAATATCGCTGACGCGTCAAACGTATGACGCCGAACTAGGCTCATGCGCATTCACATTGTTGCAGTAGGTCGTATGAAAAACGGCCCAGAAAAGCTGCTTTTGTCAGATTATTCTGGACGGTTTGACAAACTCGCCCGTAGTTTTGGGCTTGGCCCACTCACCATTACCGAAGTTGAAGCCAAGCGTAAAAAAGGCAAATCAGCTGAAGCTGAGCTTATCCGCGCCGCCCTTCCCCCTTCCTCATACGTGATGGTCCTTGATGAGAGAGGGAAAAACATAACATCAACCGATTTTGCCCATACCCTGAGGCATCTCAGCTCCGAGGGCACGCAGACCCTGACATTGGTCATCGGCGGGGCAGACGGGCTTGATCCGTCTCTTGTGAATTCTGCGGATGCTTCGCTCTCCTTTGGGAAAATGGTTTGGCCTCATATGTTGGTCCGCGTGATGCTCTGTGAACAATTATATCGCAGTGCCAGCATTCTTGCGGGCACACCTTATCACCGCGAATAGAGCATGGTGAGCCAAAGTAGCCAGCCGTTTAGCAGAACATACGACAGATCACTACGTTCTAGCGAGTTCACGTAATGTTGGACCACTTCAACCACTATCAATTTCTGGTTTTTCGCATTTTTGAACCAAAAAATCTCTCAACTTTTTCTGAAAATGCTCGAAAATATGTGAAACAAATCCGATTGACAAGTCATAGAAAACGCAAAAACGCGGCATCCACCGACTTGCATTTGCACAGTCGCCCTCATATCCAGTGCTTAACAAGAAGGGCAGTGAAATGACATCAGGACCAGTGGTATTGTGCATCTTGGATGGTTGGGGGCTATCCGACGGCACCGCTGGTAATGCGCCTCTTTTGGCGTATACCCCAAACTTCGATCGGCTGATGTCAAACTGTCCCTCCGCAACCCTCATCACACATGGTCCTGATGTGGGTTTGCCAGAAGGTCAAATGGGCAATTCCGAAGTCGGGCATATGAACATTGGCGCAGGTCGTGTTGTGCGCATGGATTTGGGTCGGATTGATCATGCCATCGCAAATGGCTCTTATGTGGATACGCCTGCTCTTTCATCCTTCATGGATCGCCTTGAAACAACAGGAGGGCGGGCTCATCTCCTTTCTTTGTTTTCAGATGGAGGCGTGCATGGGCATATTTCTCATTTGATTGCCACTCTCAGTGCACTTGAGGCACGCGGCATTGAAAGCATCCTACACTTGGTGAGTGACGGACGCGACGTCGCGCCGCGTTCGGCTCTGCCATACCTACAGAGTTTGGAGGAAAACTTACCCCAAACAGCCAAAGTCGGTTCACTGACTGGGCGATATTACGCGCTCGATCGCGACAATCGCTGGGACCGGGTAGAAGCTGCCTATCGTGTTATTATGACAGGCGATGCCCCTCATCACACACAAAACGCCAAAGAGGCCCTAGAAACAGCCTATGCGTTGGATCTCAATGATGAATTTATCCCCCCGTTTCGCATTGGGTCATATTCTGGCGCACTAGAAGGGGACGGACTGTTTTGCTTAAATTTCAGATCAGACCGAGCACGTCAAATCCTAAGCGCATTATGTGATCCAAAATTTGGAGCATTCAAACGGGAACGCAAACCTTACTGGTCTGCAACCCTCGGCATGGTGCCCTATTCCGATCACTTGAGCGCTTTGATGGCCACATGCTTTTCTAAAGAATATATCTCCAACACCCTTGGCGCTTGGGTGTCATCAAAGGGGAAAACACAGTTTCGGCTGGCTGAAACCGAGAAATACCCGCATGTTACGTTTTTCCTAAACGGCGGGAAAGAAACACCCGAGCAAAATGAAGAACGTCATATGCCACATTCACCCAAAGTGGCGACCTATGACCTGGCGCCCGAAATGTCGTGTGCTGAAGTCACAGCATCCTGCGTGCGTGCGATTGAGCACGGCTATGATCTAATCGTCGTTAATTTCGCCAATCCCGATATGGTGGGGCACACCGGCAGTTTGAAAGCTGCGATTAAAGCCTGTGAAGCGGTGGATGCGGGTCTTGGTCAGATACTCGAGGCGTTGGACAAGGCAAACGGAAGAATGCTCGTAACCGCAGATCATGGTAACTGCGAATGCATGATAGACCCTAAAACTGGTGAACCTCACACGGCACATACGCTTAATCTTGTACCAATTGCGCTGGTAAATATGAAAGAGCCTGTTAGTCTCTCATCTGGAGGACGGTTGGCAGATGTGGCACCGACCGTTCTTGAGATGCTTGGACTGGAGGCGCCACAGGACATGACAGGGCGATCTTTGATACTTCAAAATGATACATGATCTACGCCAACTCGCGATCATTTTATGCAGCGGCTTACTCCTGTCGGCCTCGTCGCTCTCTGCGCGCGACAAACTTCAGTTTGCGCAACAAAACGTAAAAGCGTTTGAGCAGGCTACCGCAGAACTCATCACTGCACAGACGTCAAAGGACCGCATAAGAGGGCTCACAAAATCAATTCGTGCAGTGGAAAACGCGCTCTCGATTGTCCGTGAAAATCTGCGCGTGATTGCGAAAGAAAAAGCGGAAATCAATGCGCGTCTCTTTTCGCAAGAGGAAAATATCTCGCGGTTGCTCGGCGTTATTCATGGCATCGATAAAGAGCCTGCGCCAGCCCGCCTCATCCATCCCCAAGGTCCGCTTACTACTGCCCGGGCCGGGATGCTCTTGGCCGATATTCTGCCTAAATTACAGGCACCTGTAGAGCGCCTTCGCGATGACTTGGCCATATTTGAAGAATTTGAGCGACTTCAAGAAGAGGCTCGCGCGGTCTTAAAAACGGGGCTCAGCGATTTGCAAAAAGCGCGTACAGATCTCAGTGTCGCGTTGGCCAACAGGGGGCCATTACCAAAGCGGTTCACGGAAGATCCCTCAAAGACCGCGCTCCTCGTTAATGCAGTCAACACCCTATCTGAATTAACTGAAAATCTCAGTCTTATTGCGGTCGATGAAGTCGACGGGTCCCTCCCCGACATCTCAGCGCGCAAAGGCAGGCTCCCCTTTCCAGCTTACGGGCGTATTCTGCGCAGGTTTGGCGAACGTGATGCAGCGGGTATTCAGCGCTCAGGTCTCTTAGTCGCCACAGAACCAGAAACTCTTGTCATTTCGCCCACTGCTGCGACATTACGCTTCAAGGGTCAAGTTTTGGATTACGGATTGGTTGCAATACTAGAGCCTCAAACCGAAATTCTCTTTGTTTTTTCGGGGCTTGAGAAAATCTTTGGGAACGTAGGAGAGGTTATCCCATCTGGAACTCCTTTTGGTCAAATGGGAGGGATCAGTGAGCATGAAACAACTATTTTGGATGAAGCCTCTGTTAAAACTGGAAGTTATCGGTCAGAAACACTCTATATAGAAGTAAGAGAGCGAAAAATACCGCAGGATCCTCTGGAATGGTTTCAAGTTACTTGGGAATAGGGAAAGACAATGAATAGACTCTTGTTTGCCGCAGGCGTCGGTTGTGTT
>WTIQ01000019.1 GCA_011525185.1 Paracoccaceae bacterium
AGGCTATAGAGAGTAGAGATACTCAGTGTTTAACTCTGCTTGACGAGTGAGCCTTAGAGTGACAAACTCTCTCCAAGCTGTTAATAGAGAGCTTCAAATATTGAGTGAACAACCTTAAGAAGCTTATATAGAGCAGAGCAGAGTCTTATGCGTCAAAAAATTCAAAAACTGCTCGATGAGCAGGTCAATCCTTCTGTCGCGTCACATGGTGGTAAGATCAACGTCGTCGATTACGTGAATCGCGTTGTCTACATCAGCATGACGGGAGGCTGCCAAGGATGCGCCTCATCAGCTGCTGCCCTCAAAGGTGGCGTTGAGCAAGCGATCTTTGGTGCTTTTCCTAAGGTCCGAGAGGTCCTAGATGTCACAGATCATGAGGCGGTCAGAGCCGTTTTTGCAGAACATGGTCCGTTTCACATCTTGGTCAACTCCGCAGGGATCGCGCGTCATGGTCCCACATTAGAGACCACGCCAGAAGATTTTGATGCCGTTGTCGGCGTAAACTTCAAAGCGGCCTATTTCATGGCGCAAGAAGCGGCGAAGGGCATGAAGGAATTAGGCGGTGGATCGATTGTCCAAATCAGCAGCCAAATGGCCCATGTGGGCGGTCAGGAGCGCGCGGTCTATTGTGGCACTAAGCACGGGATCGAAGGATTTAACAAAGCGATGGCGATTGATTTGGCGCCTTTTTCGATCCGTCTCAATTCGGTTTGTCCCACTTTCATCCGCACACCCCTTACCGCGCCGACCTTTTCTGATCCTGAAAAAGTCAAATGGATTGAGAGCAAGATTAAGCTCGGGCGCATTGGTGAGGTTGAGGATATTATGGGCGCGGTCCTGTTTTTGGCCAGCGATGCTTCGTCTCTTGTGACGGGAACGTCGATCTTGGTCGATGGGGGTTGGACTGCTGGATAGAAAGGTCAGGAGCAGAGATGCGCGGATTTGAGAGCCGCTGGAAAGATTTTCCAGACTACATCTTGGGGATCACAAAAGAGATTTGGGAGGGCCGTTCGGTTGGTCCGAAAATATCGCAATATTACGGTAAGGATGTTATCGTTCGGATGCCGGGAGGTCTTGCCACTGGAGTAGAGGCCACAATCGCGGCCACCAATGCGACCTTGCATGAATTTCCCGACCGAACGCTTTTGGGCGAAGATGTGATCTGGAGCGGCACGCCAGAGGATGGCATGCTCTCCTCACATCGGATTTTGTCAACGGCAACACATGCGCGTGACGGCGCTTTTGGCCCCGCGACGGGGCGTAAAATTTTGTCACGGGCCATTGCTGATTGCTATGCCAAAGACGGGCAAATCACGGATGAATGGCTGGTGCGCGACAATGGCGGGATTTTGCGTCAGCTGGGTGTTGATCCGCGGGATTGGGCCGCGGCTAAAGTGGCGCAGGGCGCAACTGTGTTTACACCTGAGCAAAATATCGTAGGCCCTTACACAGGACGGGGCAATACAAACGAATGGGGTGCAGCGCTGAGCGATATTTTGCAGCTTATGATGCAATCCGCGTTTTCAGAGATCCCAAAGCGTTTTGATCGCGCCTGCCATTTGGAATATCCGGGCGCGCGAACAGCGCATGGACATGCTGCAGCCGATCAGTTTTGGCTGTCACTGCGCTCGGCATTTCCCGATGCGATCTTCAGCATTGATCATCAAATTGGACGAGAAGATCCGCTTTTGCCCCCACGCGCGGCGGTTCGATGGTCTTTGCGGGGAGCGCATTCTGGATGGGGCAGCTTTGGAGAGCCCAGTGGCTCGGATGTTTACATCATGGGGTTCACGCAGGCGGAGTTTGGACCTTATGGGCTACGCCGTGAATATACCATTTATGATGACGCCTCGATTTGGATGCAGATCGTTGCACACACAGGATAACGAAACGAAGGAAACTTAGGGCATGAGTGAGATAAATCTCAGCGAACGCTTGGTCAGATACGGTGAATTGGTGCCCTGTCGGACGGCCTTTATTGACGCACATACACCAGGCAGCAACCAAAAGGAAAATTTCACCATTATCGGTGGAGGTGTCTCTGAAAGTCCCGATCAGCATGTTCATATCAAAGAAACGCCGGGCTTTAATATTGGGGCGGCAGGACAACCTCCCAAATGCCGAAATTCTTTACATAGCCATCGCACAGCCGAGGTTTTTTTCGTTTTAAAAGGCCGCTGGCGGTTCTTTTGGGGGCGTCATGGGAC
>WTIQ01000054.1 GCA_011525185.1 Paracoccaceae bacterium
GAGGCAGGCTAGTTTGGCTTTTAATTCAACGTTTGTAGTCATAGATCGCTCTTTGCAAAAGTCAGGCAAAAAGGGCAGTATGACTGTACCCTACCCCATCCAGCTCCTCTTGTGATGAGAATCGCAATCCAAAGTTCTAAGTCCACCAATTTGACCTCGCTAAATCGTCAGGCTATTTGAAAACTTGAACACGGCAAGGCGGTACTCATTCTCACGCGATGCCTCCAGTGGGCAACGACTAAATTTTACTAACCACTGGTCAGTTTATTGTCAAATGGTAAGTTAGAATATATAGTAGACTTTTAATGGAGTGCCCATTGCAATGATTTCTGGTCTAAACATGCGTAGATCGGGCATTTATTTTTAGGAGTATAATGCCAAATGGATTTTGATTACATCATTGTAGGAGCAGGATCGGCTGGCTGCGTTTTGGCCAACCACCTGAGCAGTGATGCAAGCAACAAGGTTTTGCTTCTAGAGGCAGGTCCCGACAATGGGGCCCTATCTTTGAAAATGCCCGCTGCCGTACTTTCAAATCTAAAAAGCACCAAGCACAATTGGGCTTTTCAAGGCGAAGCTGAACCAGAATTGAACGGGCGCCGCATTCAACATGACCGCGGCAAAACCATTGGCGGGTCTTCCTCTATCAATGGGATGGTGTTTATCCGTGGACACGCATTGGATTTCGAAGGGTGGCAACAGGCGGGATGTCCAGGTTGGGGATATGCAGATGTCCTGCCATATTTCAAACGCATGGAAACCTACGGCGGCGGCAGGGATTCGTATCGCGGCGACACAGGCCCGCTTCACGTTCATCGCGCCAAACCGCGGGATCCACTGACTCTGGCCTTTATCAAAGCAGGTGAAGAAGCTGGATACCCAACAACCGACGATATCAGTGGATATTGTCAGGAAGGTTTTGGTGTCTCAGACCGCACAGTTTTCAAAGGTGAGCGTTGGAGCACTGCCCGCGCCTATCTTGACCCAGTGCGAAAGCGTTCGAACCTGACAATAAAAACGCAAACGCAAGTACAGCATGTAATCTTTGAAGGGACCAAAGCGATAGGGGTTTCCTACACTGGCGGCACAGGGAACATGCAGACCGCGCATGTTAAGAAAGAAGTCATCCTCAGCGCGGGCGCGGTAGGCTCGCCGCATATTTTAATGCTCTCTGGTGTTGGTCCAGGAGCGCATCTTCAAGACATGGGCATTGAGGTGCTGTGTGATCTGCCAGGAGTGGGCCAAAACCTGAATGACCACCCTGATTTCGTACTGAAATATAAATGCAAGCAACCTGTTTCTTTCTGGCCCAAAACAAAACCATTGGCCAAGCTTGCGGCAGGAATTCAGTGGTTCACCACACGCGGCGGCATAGTGGCATCCAATCTATTCGAAGGCTTGGGGTGCGTACGTTCTGGACCAGGTGTGGAATATCCCGATCTGCAACTTATCATTTCACCGATTGCGGTGGATGATGCGACTTGGGAACCGCTACAGGAACACGCCTTTCAAATTCATGTGGGGCTGATGCGCGCGCATAGCCGCGGCAGCATAGAGCTGCGCTCGTCTAACCCAAATGATCCTCCACGCATCTTGGTAAACTATCTTAAGGACGCTCGGGACCGCGAACTGTTGCGCAAAGGTATCCAGTTGGTTCGGGAGCTTGTTGAACAACCTGCATTTTCTGACCTTAAAGGGGAAGAAATTTTCCCAGGTAAGAACATACGCTCAAACGAAGACCTAGATCAGGTCCTAAATACGCACACAACAACACAATGGCACCTGTCTTGCACGGCCAAAATGGGAGCCGCGACTGACAAGGGCGCTGTCGTTGACGCCAGCGGAAGGGTCCACGGCCTATCTGGTCTGCGGGTCGTCGACGCATCGATCATGCCATTTGCCACCAACGGAAATACAAACGCTCCCACCATCATGCTGGCCGAAAAACTGAGCGACGACATTCTGGGCCGCACACCCCTGCCCCGGATTGACTCAACTTTTTGGCACAACACAGACTATGAAATCTGCCAACGATGACTGTAGTGATTTCACGTAATGTTACGTCACTGCAACCCCTATAAGCTTTTGATTTTTCGCATTTTCGAACTGAAAAAACCTATCACCTTTTTCTGAAAATGCTCAATGTGACGACGGCCAAAGTGCCCATGTCTTTTACTGCTGCACCGTAGGAGCGAAGCTTATCTGT
>WTIQ01000443.1 GCA_011525185.1 Paracoccaceae bacterium
ACCCGCACCTTAAGCTTGGAAGGCTCTTATGATACCATTTCACCATACCCGCTCGTGAGAATGAGCGATTAAAGGAAGGCTGTTTTGGCGTCAAGCGCGTTCTCACAAAAATCCTATAATCTTACGGAAAATACATCGACATATGCCGACAAAAATAGAATAAGTTCTAACCTTGGCCTCCTTCACAGCGGTGAGTGTGCAACACCTCTATACCAGCTAGCGATGGCCTCCCGCTCCTTTTGCTCCATCCATGTTAAATTCGCAGGCGGCATCGCGTGCGTTAGAGCCGAATGAAGATAGATTGCCCGCGACTGCGCCGCAACGTCTTGCTCAGTTTCCAAGAACACGTGTTTCGGCGCTGAGCGGACCCCATCGTAAACGGGCTCTCGTGCGTGACACATCGAACACCGGCTCACGACGATGTCATAGACATGCTCGAACGTTTCAGCCTCAACGAATTGGATTTGCTTTTGTGTGAGGTTTTGCGCCTCCGCCTGTGGCTTATTTACGCCAAGTGAGGAGAGCCACATGATCGCAATAAACAACAGTGCTGTCGCCAGCCAAGTCCAATTGGCTTGCCCCTTACCTGCGTGCATTGTGTTAAAGTAGTGACGAATTGTGACCCCCATGAGAAAGACCAATCCTGCAATGAGCCAATTATATGTGCTCGCAAAGGCCAAGGGGTAATGATTAGAAAGCATGAGAAAGATCACAGGCAGGGTCAAATAGTTGTTATGCGTTGATCTGAGCTTGGCGATTTTGCCATATTTTGCGTCTGGGCTGCGCCCTGCCCTAAGGTCTGCGACCACAATGCGCTGGTTGGGCATAATGATGAAAAAGACATTTGCCGTCATTATCGTTGCCGTAAAGGCCCCCAAATGCACAAGTGCGGCGCGTCCCGTAAAGACCTGATCGTATCCCCAAGCCATCAAAACCAGCAAGCCAAACAGCAACACCATAAGGCCAGTTGGGTAATCTGCGAGCGGCGATTTACACAAGGTGTCATAAATGATCCAACCAACGCTAAGTGACAACGCTGAGATCAAAATGGCGGACCAAAGGCCAAGGTCTGCTTTGGAAGGATCAATCAGATAAAGCTCGGCGCCCGCCCAATAGAGCACCATCAACAATGCTGCCCCAGAGAGCCATGTGACATAGCTCTCCCATTTGAACCAAATCAGATGATCCGGCATTTGTTCCGGCGCAACCAGATATTTTTGGACATGATAAAATCCGCCGCCATGAACCTGCCACTCTTCTCCAAAGGCCCCTGCGGGAAGGTTTGCGCTTTTGCGCAGACCAAGATCAAGAGCGATGAAATAAAAAGAGGTTCCAATCCACGCCATCGCTGTAATCACATGCAACCAGCGTATTGCAAAGGCTACCCATTCCCAAATAATTACCCAATCTGTCATCTATTTGCCTCAAAAAAGTCTTGTGCGTTTTGAGCACTATCGTGGCTTGATCCATATTGATTTTTTAGATTTACTTGAATAACGAAATTATCCAAGCTGTTTCAATAAAATCCAAACAATGTCATATGTCGAGAATATAAAAACCTTTGTGCGCATTTATGACCTCGGCAATATGTCTGCCGCGGCGCGTGCCTTGCGCATTTCTCCTGCTGTTGCCTCTGCACGCATCTCACAGTTGGAGGACCATCTCAGTGTTAAACTGTTTCAGCGCACAACACGCAAACTCCATCCCACAGAACAAGGTGACATTTTTTATCACGGAGCAACGGAAATTTTAAGTGCCATTGAAAGGGCCGAAGCGCAGGTACAAAAAATTACACAAGAGCCCAGATCGCATAGCGGTTAATTGCACCGGTCTTGAAAACCGGAGACTTTGTCTACGTAGGTTCGAATCCTACTCTGGGCGTCAAATAGTCAGCATATGGAAATAAAGGAACTGTTAGAAACCTTGGTCCAAAAGTTGAACGATAGAACCCAGTACATCCATAAAAGTCAAACGTCGTTACCAAAACTCTTCCTCGGATTCCAGCCAACCGGTGAACTCCACATAGGACACTTTCTTCAACTGTTGCTTTTTAAAGAACTGTTACTAAGAGGATGTAGAGGCGTAATTTTGTTAGCAGACATGCATGCTGAGTTAGAGGGCAAAACCAATATAGCCACCGACGTGTATAGACGCGCTCTCAAAAATTACATAGGTGGATTAGATTCCCAGATACTTTGTGATAAAG
>WTIQ01000091.1 GCA_011525185.1 Paracoccaceae bacterium
ACCTTACCTAGTGATAAGTCAGCAGCGCTAAGCGGCTACCAAAAAGCAAGCGCCGCTGTTGTCACCAAAGTGAGTTGTTTCACTCCGCAGTTAAAAGCGGTGGTTTATTGCCAGACAGCTGCGGTTTTGCGGGGCCTTCCAGTGTGAGTTTCAGTTCACCTTTGTGAACGCCAACCTTTACAACGCCGCCTTTCATCAATTTGCCAAACAAAAGCTCCTCTGCCAGTGGCTTCTTGATGTGTTCCTGAATAACGCGACCGAGCGGACGCGCGCCCATTTTCTCGTCATATCCTTTGTCAGCAAGCCATTCTGCCGCAGGTTTTGAAAGCTCGATTGCGACATGGCGATCCATAAGCTGTGCCTCAAGCTGCAACACAAATTTCTCGACCACTTGCAAGATGACCTCTTTTGGAAGTGGGGCAAAGCTCACAACAGCATCCAAGCGATTGCGGAATTCTGGAGTGAAAGTGCGCTCAATGGCGGCTGTATCTTCGCCTTCACGACGCTCACGACCAAAGCCAATGGCAGACTTTGCCATTTCAGCAGCGCCAGCGTTGGATGTCATGATTAAAATGACATTGCGGAAATCGACAGAGCGTCCATTATGATCTGTCAAAGTGCCGTGATCCATAACTTGCAGCAAGATGTTAAAGACATCTGGGTGCGCTTTTTCAATTTCATCTAAAAGAAGAACACAGTGCGGATGCTGGTCCACTCCATCTGTAAGTTGCCCGCCTTGGTCAAAACCAACGTAACCAGGAGGGGCGCCAATTAACCGACTGACCGCATGTTTTTCCATATATTCCGACATATCAAACCGCAGCATCTCAACCCCAAGCGTGTCTGCGAGCTGTTTTGCGACTTCGGTTTTCCCAACACCTGTTGGTCCTGCAAAAAGATAGCTGCCAATTGGCTTCTCAGGCTCCCGCAGACCCGCCCGCGCGAGCTTGATCGCCGATGTAAGCGCTTCAATCGCTGTGTCCTGTCCAAACACAACGCGCTTGAGGCTGGGTTCCAGATCTTTCAAGACGGCCGCGTCATCTTTCGAGACATTCTTTGGTGGGATGCGTGCAATTTTCGCCACAACCGCTTCAATCTCTTTTAGACCGATCGTTTTTCGCCGTTTGCTCTCGGTGACGAGATGCTGGGCTGCGCCAGCTTCATCAATAACGTCGATTGCCTTGTCGGGCAACTTGCGGTCAGTGATGTAACGCGCAGATAACTCGACCGCCGATTTGATTGCATCAGAGGTGTATTTAATGCTGTGATGATCTTCAAAATGGCTTTTGATGCCACGCAAGATTTTGATCGTATCTTCCACAGTTGGTTCGTTGACATCAATTTTCTGGAAGCGACGGCTGAGCGCCCGATCTTTTTCAAAGTGTTGGCGATACTCTTTATAAGTAGTTGAGCCCATCGTGCGCAGCTTGCCCCCTTGCAAAGCGGGTTTAAGCAAGTTTGATGCATCCATCGCCCCGCCAGAAGTCGCGCCTGCGCCTATCACAGTGTGAATCTCGTCGATAAACAGGACCGCATCGGGATGCTCTTCAAGCTCTGTCACAACGGCTTTGAGCCGTTCTTCGAAATCCCCGCGATACCGTGTCCCCGCCAAGAGGGCCCCCATATCGAGAGAAAAGATCGTGGTGTTTGAAAGAACCTCGGGGGTATCGCCTGCAATGATCTGTCGTGCAAGACCCTCTGCAATAGCCGTTTTGCCCACGCCTGGATCGCCGACCAAAAGGGGGTTATTCTTGCGTCGACGACACAAAACCTGAATACAGCGCTCAACTTCGTTGTCGCGTCCGATTAAGGGATCGATACTGCCTTCGGTCGCTTTTGCATTGAGATCGACGCAATATTTTGACAATGCGCTCTCTTTTGCGTTTTCTTCGGAGGTCGCGTTTTCTGTTTGATTGTTTTCTTCAAATTCACCCGCGCCTATTACGGGACGCTGTTCGCCAAATGACGGATTCTTGGCTACTCCGTGCGCGATGTAATTCACGGCATCGTAGCGGGTCATATCCTGTTCTTGTAGAAAGTAAGCTGCATTTGATTCGCGTTCCGCAAAAATCGCTACGAGAACGTTTGCCCCTGTCACCTCTTTACGGGCTGAGCTTTGTACATGGATCGCAGCACGCTGTATTACCCGTTGAAAGGCGGCTGTTGGTACTGCCTCGCTGCCTTCGATATCTGCGACCAAACTGTCAAGTTCGTGATCGATAAATTCTGATAAATTTGAGCGGAGTTTTCCAATGTCCACATCACAAGCACGAAGAACCTTTTCAGCGTCAGGTTCGTCTAGCAAGGCGAGCAAAAGATGCTCAAGGGTCGCAAATTCATGCGATCGTTCATTCGCCGTCGCCAAAGCTGCGTGAATTGCGTGTTCTAAGCTCGATGAGAATGAAGGCACGTTGTTATGCTCCTCTTTTTTCGTCCGCGCGGATATTTTTTCCACTCTTACCTTAAAGTGTGGTCGATCTTTCGCGGTCTTCAAGTCTTTTCTGCGAAAATTATGTGATTATCATGGAAAATTTTCTTCAAGTGGTCTCCATTTGATCTAAAAATTATCCTTTCTGCGTCGGATTTCGGCGAATACTTCAGCATCTGTTTGCGTTTGCATGCCCAAAATCGTGCGAATTTCTGGACTATTAGGGCGCAAAAAGGGGTTGGTCGCGCGTTCAAGGCCCATGGTTGATGGCACTGTGGGCTGTTTGCTGGCCCGCGCCGCGGCGGTGTCACTGATTCGGCGTTGTAAGCTGGCGTTGTCTGGGTCGACGCTTGCGGCGAATTTTACATTACTCAATGTATATTCATGACCTGAGCAAACAAGGGTCTCATCTGGACACTGGGCGTATTTGCACAGACTTGCCCACATTTGCTCTGCAGTACCTTCAAATAGTCGCCCGCAGCCACAGGCCATGAGCGAATCGGCTGTGAAGACCAATTTTGAGGCCTCAAAATACAGCGCGATGTGGCCAACTGTGTGTCCTGATACGTCCCAAACTGTTCCACTTTCCGCGCCCAAAGACACTGTGTCCCCCTCTTTCACTGCGCGATCCAAGTTTGGTAAACGATCCCTGTCAGCCGCAGCCCCTGTGACTTTTGCGTCGTGGTTTCGCAAAATCTCTGCAACACCTGCAATATGGTCATCATGATGGTGGGTGAGAAATATCTCGTTTAAATCCCAATCGCGCCTGTCCAATGCCGCAAGGATGGGTTTCGCCTCTGGCGCATCGATCAAGAGTGTTTGTTTTGTCTCGGCATCATGGCATAAATAGGCATAATTGTCAGAGAGACAGGGAATGGTGACAAGCTCAATCGGCATGGTATTCTAGACCTCAGATATACAACATGTCATAACTATTTCGCAGGATCTGAGGGAGTGCAATGCATCTTGATGTTCAAGACCTGAGAAATTTTTACTACCGACAGGCGCTTGGCCGTTCGGTGCAAAAGATTTTGCGCTCGCACGTGACGGAGATTTGGCCCGATACGCAGGGTTTAACAGTGGCAGGTTTTGGCTTTGCCACGCCTGTTTTGCGGCCTTTTATTGATCAAGCAAGGCGCGTGTTGGCGTTGATGCCTGGTCCACAGGGAGTGATGGCCTGGCCGTCTGATCAAAAGAATGTATCTGTTCTCGTACGAGAAACCCATTGGCCCATTGAAACGGGCCACATTGACCGTCTTATCGTCATGCACGGTTTAGAAACCAGCGATGATCCAAGTGCGCTTCTGTCTGAAATTTATCGCACTCTTGGTCCTGGGGGCCGCGTTCTCTTTATCGTGCCAAATCGCGTTGGCCTCTGGTCAAGAAGCGAGCGCACACCCATGGGGGTTGGTCGCCCCTACACTTTAGGGCAATTGGAAACACAGCTGCGCATTCAAGGGTTTTTGCCAGAAAAAACGCTGGCCACCCTTTTTCAGTTTCCAGTTTTCAAAAAGCGGTGGTTGCGCCTTGGTGCGTTTTGGGAGCGATTTGGCAAAAACATCCCCTTTCTTGCCGGTGGAGTGATTCTTATTGAGGCAAGTAAACGGGTGCATCCGTTGTCTGGAGCGAAAATTGGTGATGCCGAAAAGGGCAAAGCAAATGTTTTGGCAGGCTTGTCAAAACCTAAGCCTGCGTTGGCGCCGACAAAGATTGCCGTAAAATAAGGCAATTAAGACAATTCTCACTCGGTTAGGGGGCATTGAGCGTCACTTTGCGTGAAAAAAACATTTGGCTGCGACAAAAACGACATGAATTAAATACCGCTATGGGAGTTGCGAGCCCGCAAAGCCTCTGTTAAAGCATGCTCGGCTTTCACGTAAGTTTGAGGCCATATAGCCAACAACATCTGCAAGTCTCAGATGGTTAACAGTCGAAAGGGTGGACGTGTCCGAACCAGCTTCGATATCTCTTGATATTGCTTCGCGCTATTCGCAAGCAGTTCTAGACATCGCTAATGAAACCAAGTCTTTGGCAAAACTAGAAAAAGACATAGCTACACTTCGCGCAGCGCTCAACGATAGCAGCGATTTAGTGGCACTAATTCATTCTCCGTTTTATTCACGTGATGACCAAATGCGGGCCATTACAGCAATTGCAGATGCAATGAAATTATCGGAGATGGTCAAAAATACGCTAGGCCTAATGGCGACAAAGCGCAGATTATTTGTCGTGCCAGCGCTTCTCAGCCGTTTGTCTACGCTTATTGCCGACCAAAAAGGCGATGTTGAGGCCGAAGTAACCTCGGCCAAAGCATTGACCAAAGCGCAAACAGAGAGCCTATCGAAAGTGATTGCTAAGGCAGTTGGTAAGAATGTTAACATCAGCGCGGTTGTCGATGAAAAAATCATCGGCGGTCTCGTTGTAAAAGTCGGGTCCAAGATGATCGATACGTCGATCAGATCCAAATTGAATTCCCTACAGAGTGTAATGAAAGAGGTCGGATAAATGGGTATCCAAGCAGCCGAAATTTCCGCAATCCTGAAAGAGCAAATCGAAGGATTTGGTCAGCAGGCCGAAGTCGCCGAGGTTGGGCGCGTTTTGTCCGTAGGAGACGGGATTGCCCGTGTCTATGGACTAGATCAGGTGCAAGCGGGTGAGATGGTCGAATTCCCAGGCGGCATCAAAGGGATGGCGCTGAACCTTGAAAATGACAACGTTGGTGTTGTTATCTTCGGCAGTGACCGTGACATTACCGAAGGTGATGTGGTTAAACGCACAAACGCGATTGTGGATGTGCCTGCGGGAGATGCTCTACTGGGTCGTGTTGTCGACGGCTTGGGGAACCCAATTGATGGTAAGGGCCCGATTGATGCAGCCGAGCGTCGTATTGCGGATGTGAAAGCACCAGGTATCATCCCGCGTAAATCTGTGCACGAGCCAATGGCAACAGGTCTTAAATCTGTTGACGCGATGATCCCAATTGGACGTGGTCAGCGTGAATTGATCATTGGCGACCGTCAAACGGGTAAAACAGCCGTCGCATTGGACACGGTTCTTAACCAGAAAAGCTACAATGATGCTGCTGGCGATGACGAGAGCAAAAAGCTGTATTGCGTCTACGTGGCTGTTGGGCAAAAGCGCTCAACCGTTGCTCAGCTTGTGAAAAAGCTAGAAGAAACTGGAGCGCTCGAATATAGCATCGTCGTTGCAGCGACAGCGTCGGATCCAGCGCCGATGCAGTTCTTGGCCCCCTATGCGGCAACCTCAATGGCGGAATACTTCCGCGACAATGGTCGCCATGCTCTCATCATTTACGATGATTTGTCAAAGCAAGCTGTGGCTTATCGTCAGATGTCACTTCTTCTTCGTCGCCCACCAGGACGTGAAGCTTACCCTGGTGACGTTTTTTACCTGCACTCACGTCTATTGGAGCGGTCTGCGAAATTGAACGAAGAAAACGGTGCAGGTTCGTTGACGGCTCTGCCAATCATTGAAACCCAAGGCGGTGACGTTTCGGCCTTTATTCCGACCAACGTGATTTCGATTACCGATGGGCAGATATTCCTTGAAACTGAATTGTTTTACCAAGGTATCCGCCCCGCCGTGAACACAGGTTTGTCTGTGTCTCGTGTTGGATCATCGGCGCAAACGTCTGCGATGAAATCTGTTGCGGGTCCGGTAAAGTTGGAATTGGCGCAATATCGTGAAATGGCAGCCTTTGCTCAGTTTGGTTCGGACCTTGATGCGGCCACCCAAGCCTTGCTTAATCGCGGGGCGCGTTTGACCGAACTGATGAAGCAGCCTCAGTATTCTCCTTTGACCAACGCTGAAATCGTCTGCGTGATTTTTGCAGGTACGAACGGCTATCTTGATGGGATCGGCGTGAACGAAGTTGGGCGTTATGAGGCGGGCCTTATCTCGCATTTGCGCAACAACCACGCAGATCTGCTCTCGTTCATTACGAACGACGATCCAAAGATCAAAGGGGACGCAGAAGCGAAAATCCGAGCTGCTTTAGATGAATACGCGGCGGACTTTGCATAAAAGGAAAACCTGATGCCTAGTCTTAAGGACCTCAAAAACCGGATCGAAAGCGTCAAAAGCACGCGAAAGATCACGAAAGCCATGCAAATGGTGGCCGCGGCGAAGCTTCGCCGCGCGCAAGACGCAGCAGAAGCGGCGCGTCCCTACAGTGAGCGTTTTAATAGCGTTCTCGCTGCGCTCGCGTCCTCTGTCGGAAGCGCAGAAAGTGCGCCTAAGCTTTTGTCTGGGACGGGAAAAGACGATGTTCATCTTCTCGTCGTGATGACTGCCGAGCGGGGGTTATGCGGTGGGTTTAACTCAAACATTGCGAAACTAGCGCGTAACCATGCAGCAGAGCTTAAGGCCAAGGGTAAGACTGTAAAAGTCCTCACTGTTGGTAAAAAAGGTCGTGACAGTCTTAAACGCGATCTTGGCGAAAACTTCATTGATCATGTGGACCTGACAAACGTAAAGCGCCTTGGGTACAGTGACGCTCAGGCCATTGCTAAAGACATCTTAATGCGGTTTGAAGACGGCGAATTTGATGTTGCGACAATCTTCTACTCAAAGTTCCAAAACGTCGTGAGCCAAGTGCCGACAGCTCAGCAAATCATCCCTGCAAGCTATGAGGGAGCTGAGGACGGCGACGCAGCTGGCTTTTATGATTATGAACCAGATGAAGAAGCGATCCTCGCCAATCTTCTCCCCCGTGGTGTCGCAACCCAGCTTTTTTCTGCGTTGCTTGAAAACGGGGCCTCAGAGCAAGGCGCTCGGATGTCTGCAATGGACAATGCGACACGTAACGCGGGTGAAATGATCGATAAGTTGACGATTGAGTTCAACCGCTCGCGTCAAGCTGTGATCACCAACGAGCTTATTGAAATTATCTCAGGCGCGGAAGCCCTGTAAATATTGGAGACCAATGATGGCAAATGCAAAAGGTAAAGTAACGCAGGTGATCGGGGCCGTTGTTGACGTGCAGTTCGACGACAATCTGCCCGAAATCCTCAACGCGCTTACAACAGATAATAATGGCAAGACACTGGTTCTTGAGGTGGCGCAGCACCTAGGCGAAAACACAGTGCGGACAGTTGCGATGGACGCATCCGAAGGCCTTGTGCGCGGTCAAGAAGTGATTGACACAGGCGCGCCAATTTCTGTTCCCGTCGGGAACGCGACTTTGGGGCGGATTTTGAACGTTGTAGGCGAGCCTGTTGACGAACAAGGTCCAGTTGAAGCCACAGAAACACGCGCGATCCACCAAGACGCGCCTGAATTTTCTGACCAGTCAACCGAAACCGAAATCCTTGTGACGGGGATCAAAGTGATCGACCTTTTGGCCCCTTATACCAAGGGTGGTAAAATCGGCCTCTTTGGCGGTGCTGGCGTGGGTAAAACCGTTTTGATCATGGAATTGATTAATAACATCGCGAAGGTGCACTCTGGTGTGTCCGTGTTCGCTGGTGTGGGTGAGCGGACCCGTGAAGGAAACGATCTCTATCATGAAATGATCGAATCTGGCGTTATCGTTCCAGACAATTTGCCAGACTCAAAAATTGCGCTGGTCTATGGCCAGATGAACGAGCCTCCCGGTGCACGTATGCGTATTGCGTTGTCTGGTCTAACACTCGCAGAGCAGTTCCGTGATGAAACTGGGTCTGACGTGCTGTTCTTTGTGGATAACATCTTCCGCTTTACACAGGCTGGCTCTGAGGTGTCTGCGCTTTTGGGTCGTATTCCATCTGCTGTGGGATACCAGCCAACACTTGCGACCGACATGGGCGCGATGCAGGAGCGTATTGCCTCAACGAAATCAGGCTCTATCACCTCTGTGCAAGCGGTTTACGTGCCCGCGGATGACTTGACTGACCCCGCGCCAGCGACATCCTTTGCGCACCTTGATGCGACGACCGTTCTTAGCCGTGCGATTTCAGAGATTGGGATTTATCCCGCTGTGGACCCGCTTGA
>WTIQ01000517.1 GCA_011525185.1 Paracoccaceae bacterium
GTGACGCCCTTGGCATGCGCGGCATTCTGGGGGTCTATCCTGTCACGGGCGGCGTTGCCGTTGTTGCAGACAATACATGGCGTGCCTTCCAAGCGGCTGAGGCCGTGCGCTGTGAGTGGGGCCCTACGGTATTTCCCGCCACTATGGAGGAACATTGGCAAACCCTTTCTGATAGCTTCACGCAAGAGCGTCAAGACAGTCAAAACCGTGATGATGGTGACGTCGAGGCCGCTTTGGAGCAGGGTGAAGTGATAGAGGCCGAATACCGCGCGCCATATCTCGCCCATGCTCCGCTGGAGCCAATCAACGCAACGGTTTTGGTGAGCGAGGCGCGTGTTGATGTATGGACGGGAACGCAGCTCCCGCGGTTTGTTCAAAAAAATGTAGCCGATATTACAGGTGTCGAGATTGAGAATGTGTATGTCCATGGGCTGATGATGGGCGGTAGCTTTGGGCATCGGCTTGAGGATGATGTGGTGCGCCAAGCGGCGCAGGTCGCGCTTGAACTCAAGGGAACGCCTGTGAAATTAACCTACCGCAGAGAAGAGGACATGCGCCACGATTATGTCCGACAAATCGCCATGGCTCGCATGCGTGGTGCGGTTGAGAGAAAAGCGGTCAAAGCCTATGATTTATCCATCGCCATGCCCTCTGTTGTCGCGTCACAGATGGGGCGCCAAAACATGTCGATACCAGGCCCCGATGCCATGATTGTGGCGGGCGCTTGGGAGCAACCCTTTGATATCGAACACTACCGAGTGACGGGCTATCGCGCACCGGAATTAGCGCCCATTAGCTCATGGCGCTCGGTGGGGGCCTCAAGCAACGCCTTTTTTCATGAAGGCTTTTTGGATGAAATGATCGTTGCCGCGGGCGCTGATCCGCTCGAAGAACGGCTCCGACTGTGTTCTCATGAGGCCTCTCGCAAAGTCTTGGAAACCGTTGGCTATATGTCTCAATGGGGTAAAAAGATGGGTCCAAATCAAGGGCGCGGCTTGGCCTTTTGCCTCTCCTTTGGAGTGCCTGTGGCAGAGGTTATTGATGTCACCGCCACGACAGGTGGGATCAAAATAGACAATGTCTATGTTGCAGCAGATGTGGGCAAAATCGTTGATCCCGTGAATTTTGAAAGCCATGTAAAGGGCGGTGTGATCTGGGCACTTGGACATGCGATGAACTGTGAGATCACCTATTCAGACGGGATCGCGGATCAGGATAATTTTTACGCCTTTGAGGGGATGCGCATGGCACAATGTCCTAAGATCGACGTGCGGGGGCTTGAAAATGGAGTACGGGTGCGCGGTATTGGAGAACCTCTGGTGCCACCAGCCGCGCCCGCGCTCGCCGCTGCCATTTTCCGCACAACAGGCACACGACTGCGTGAGATGCCGTTCAACAAAGTCGTGGATTTTGTCTAAATTACCCAAACGTTGGACCAAAGACTTTTGCATATTGAAAAAAGCCAAAACACCGCACCCAGTTGCGCCACCAGCCCGCGCCTGCCTGCCCCATCGGCAGGCGCGGGCCTAATTTCTGAATATGAACCGCGTTATGCAGACGTCTTTTATGAAGGATGCTAGAGTGTGTTACGTTTAATCGGATTCATTTGACACGCTCTAACTTATTCTTTTGTCGCATGTTCGAACCGCCAAACTGGTACCCACTTTGGCTGAACATGCTCTAATCCCGCGTTCCCGCAAAGCGCTCTTGCCAGTTTTCGCGCTCTTCGTCTGTGATTTTACGAAATAAAACATCTGGCACGCTAAAGGCATGGCCTTCGCCCAAATGGTTAAGAGCGGTTTTCACATCATCGGGCCAAGTGTCATCTGTGACCTGCATTGCGCGCATCAAGGTCGCGCTGGCATCAGGGATGAAGGGAGATGATAAGACGGCATAAAGACGAATCAGGTTCAACGCCAAACGAATTTGTGCAGCCGCCTGTTCTGGGTCTTCTTTGAAAGTGGACCACGGTGCCGCAGCTTGGAGATATTCATTTCCAGCCACCCAAATGGCACGCAGCTCGGCTGCGGATTTGCGGACCTCCATTGCTTCCATATGGCCTTCGTACTCTTTAGTACGTTTGGCCAACTCTGCGACAAGCGCTTCTTCTTGTTCTCCCCATGTGCCCCCTTTGGGCACTTCTTCCCCAAATTTTGAGCGGCAAAATTTTGTGACGCGGCTTACGAAATTACCCAAAACATCGGCCAGATCTTTGTTTGTATTGGCTTGAAATAGGTCCCAGGTAAATTCCGCATCTGAGCTTTCGGGGGCGTTGCTCAAAAGCCACCAGCGCCAATAGTCGGAGGGTAAGATGTCAAGGGCTTGATCCATAAAAACCCCACGCCCCCGTGAGGTGCTAAATTGGCCCCCATCATAATTCAGATAATTGAACGACTTTATATAATCGACAAGCTTCCATGGTTCACCCGATCCCAAAATGGTCGCGGGGAAAGAGAGGGTATGGAAGGGCACGTTATCTTTCCCCATAAATTGGGTATAGACCACATCTTCAGCCCCCTTATCGGTGCGCCACCAGCGCGCCCAATCGCTGCCCTTGCCTGCATCTTCCCATTCCTGTGAGCAGGCGATGTATTCAATTGGCGCATCAAACCAGACGTAGAAGACTTTGTCCTCCATCCCAGGCCAAGGCGCCTCACCCTTGCGCACAGGCACGCCCCAATCAAGATCACGGGTGATCCCACGATCTTGTAGCCCGTCGCCATCATTGAGCCATTTATTGGCAATTGAGGTGGTTAAAACAGGCCAATCTGTTTTGCTATCGATCCAAGATTGCAACTGCTCACGTATCTGGCTCTGCGCCAAATAGAGATGCTTGGTGCTACGCTCCTCCAAATCTGTCGAGCCTGAGATGGTCGAGCGCGGATTGATAAGGTCGGTCGGGTCAAGTTGTTTGGTGCAATTGTCACACTGATCACCGCGCGCATCTTCAAAGCCGCAATTTGGGCAGGTCCCTTCGATGTAGCGATCGGGAAGGTAACGGCCATCGGCTACCGAATACATTTGCGTTTCATTGACCTCCCGTATCAGCCCTTGCTCAGCGAGCTGTCCTGCAAAATGCTGGGTCAATTTGTGGTTTTGGGGGCTTGATGAGCGGCCAAAATGGTCGAAAGAGAGCCGAAAGCCATCCGCCAGCCTAGACTGGACCTCATGCATCTCAGCGCAATACTGCGCAACAGGCTGACCTGCTTTAGCGGCGGCGAGTTCTGCGGGCGTGCCATGCTCATCCGTTGAGCAGAGGAACAAGACCTCATGCCCCCGCGCCCGTTGATAGCGCGCAAAAAGGTCTGCCGGAAGCTGGCTTCCCACTAAATTTCCCAAATGTTTGATGCCGTTGATATAAGGAATTGCCGAGGTAATAAGGTGCCGCGTCATGAATGCGCCTGTCGTTTTATTTGGAGTCGGTTGTCTTTAACCGAAGTCATAGGGTGAATAAAGACCTCTGATCACAGGGGAGAAAATCAATACTGGCTTTTATTTTGTACTATCGTCTTTGCCTCGGCGCAAAAGGCGACCAATTATAAAACTGGTACGAGGGGCGTAAATATAGGGTGTTTTTTCCTCAACAGTTGGTCGCACACGCATTCGAAACATTCCATAAACAACCAAGAGAGCGTGACCCGCTGCAATCAAAGCAAAAAAGGCCCAAGGTCCATAAAATTCAATCATCTTCGATGCCAAATAGGGAGCCGCAATAGCACCGAGTGCAAAAAAGAACATCAAAGCGGCAGAGAGTTCAACACGCTCATCATCGCCCGCAAAGTCATGGGCATGAGCTGCCGCGACCGAAAAAATGGGAAAGGTTGTCAGGCCAAAAAGTCCTGCCTTCAACATGATAATCTCGGTCTCGGTTGAGGGTACGGCTACGGTGATAACACAGCTGATAATCGCTGCAACCGAGAGCCAGATCAAAACCCATCGTCTGTCATATTTATCCGCGAGCCAGCCCACAGGATACTGAGAAAATGCCCCGCCCAAGACAAATGAAGCCAGGAAAAAAGCAATCTGGTCAACGGCCAAGCCGACTTCAATCCCGTAAATTGGCCCGACCATGCGAAAGGACGCGCCCGATAGGGCCGCCACCAAAACCCCTGCTGCTGCAAGAGGTGAGCGCTTTAGCGCAAGTGATGGTCTTAACCGTGGCGCGTTTGGCGTAATGGGTTGGCTGACTTTGGTGAGCGCGATTGGGATCAGCGTCGCACAACAAAAAAGCGCCAAGATATTATAGGACACATAGTTGGCCGCTGGCAGAATACTTATCAGAAGTTGCGCTGCGAGTGAGCCTCCCATATCCACTATGCGGTAAATACCCATCGCGCGCCCCCGATTTTCGTTTGTGACCTTGGCTTGGAGCCATGCCTCTACGACAGTAAAGCAACCTGCGATGCACATGCCTGATCCAATTCTAAACAGCGCCCACATGTAAGGATCGGTCAAAATCATATGGGCCAAAATGCCAATGGCTCCTGTGGCTGTGAAGGCGGCAAAAGCGCGTGAATGACCTACGCTGCCCATAAGACGCGGTGCCCACCAACATCCAATGAAAAATCCGATGAAGTGAGCGGACCCTAAAAGGCCGATTTGTTCTGTTGTAAAATTAAGCTGGAGACCAGAGAGCGCATCAAGTGGCCCTAATCCGCCGCTTGAGAGCTGAAGAAGGATCACCGAAAGAAAGAGGGCAGCAAAGGATATAATGAGGCGCATAATGTGTATTTATATTTGGCAAATTAGGTTTTATCGCCACTTTTGGACTTTATCTGACGTTTTTCTCCTTCATGCGCTGATCAGGCCGCATATTCAACGCTCTTTTGCCAGTCCTGTGAGAGAATCCATGTTTTAGGCGGATCATAGCGTGACTTGGTTCTTGTCAATTGCCAAGTTGCAGACCTGCTGTGCTCTTGTGCGTATGGGTTACAGAGCCAGCGTGTTTCAACCCCCTGCGCCCCGCCCTGATCGGGGGTGAGTAACAGGCCCGTTGGAGCCTGCCCTGTCTGCTGCTGTCCAGCTTCGGCCGCAAGGTGAAGCCGGCGCACAGGTGTTAACGCGGGCATATACTCCAAATCTGCAATGACAAAGGGGGCGGCGCCACTACGCAAGGCCTCTTCCATTACCCATAAAAGATCCTCTTTACGCTGGATCTTGATGATAATGAACCGACTGGGGTCTAGGATATGGGAGATACCACAAGGGTTTATCTGCTCGCGTTGGTACTGTGGCATGATCCATAAAATTGGGCCTTTTACCTTTGACGCACTCATGAGGGCAAAATGACGGCGCGCACGTCCCGCACATTCATGCACACGTGCACGCGCCAAAGATATATCTTTTCGCAGGTCAATACGCGCTACCCGCTGGGCCGCATGTTGTTTTAAAAACATCGATTCCATATTAGAAGGATAATATGTTCTTTTTTTGTTCTCAAGAGTTGAAATATTTTTTGCAGGCCCCTTCCAGAGGCTTGCAAAGACCCACAATTTTGCAAGACTGGTCAAAATAGCTGTGACACGGCAGTACTGTAGAAAACGAATAGAGAGAAACATAATGCAATACCGTAAAATGGGCCGCACGGGCATAAAGGTTTCGGAACTATGCCTCGGCACAATGACATTTGGCACGCAAACTTCTGAAATCGATGGGCATCGTCAAATGGATATGGCTTTGGCGCATGGTATAAATTTTGTCGATACAGCTGAAATGTATCCCGTCAATCCTGTCAGCAAAGAGACCATCGGACGAACAGAGGAAATTATAGGCACGTGGAACGCCAAAAACCGAAGCAAACGCGGTGACTATATCCTAGCAACAAAACACTCAGGAGAGGGGCTTCAATATGTGCGCGATGGGGCGCCAATTTCTTCAAAAACCATTTCCAAAACAATTGAAGGCAGTCTTCGGCGATTGCAAACGGATTATATCGACCTCTATCAATTCCATTGGCCCAATCGCGGGTCTTATATGTTTCGTAAAAATTGGAATTATGTGCCGACGCAACAGACCAGCGCCGCTGTGAGAGACGATATGTTGGAGTGTTTAGAAGCGCTCCAAAAGGAAGTGAACAAAGGCACCATTCGTCACTTTGGATTATCCAATGAAAGCGCCTGGGGAACATCACAATGGCTGCATCTATCGCAGACGCACGCGCTCCCCCGTGTAGCAACAATGCAAAACGAGTACTCTTTGTTATGCCGTCTTTATGATACGGATATGGCTGAAATGAGTATGCTGGAGGATGTGGGCCTTATTGCGTTTTCTCCCTTAGCGGCGGGACTACTAACAGGGAAATATCAAAACGGAGCGGTTCCTGAAGGCTCGCGAAAATCGCTTGTCTCTGACTTGGGAGGGCGGATTACGGAACGTGTTTGGCCTGCAGTTGAGGCCTATCTTGCAATTGCACGCAAATACCAGCTCGATCCAACGCATATGACACTGGCGTGGTGTTTAACGCGGCCATTCATGTGCTCGGTTATTTTCGGAGCGACAACAGTTGCGCAGCTTGAACATATTTTATCGATGACACAAACGCCTCTTACACAGGACTGCCTAAACGACATTGCACAGGCGCACAAAGCGCATCCCATGCCCTATTGACGTCAGAGGTGGCTAGACCGTCGGTCTATGTTTCCCAAATTGACGGTTTTTCGTCGTGGTGCGAATTACGAAGCTATAACTCAGTACAAATAGTAACGCCATTGTTATGGCGGCAATCAGCGAGCCTTGTTTTTGCTCAACAAGCAAAACACCCATTAAAACAGGCACAACAACTGCAGGCCAAAGTATCAAGGACGCAATTGGATTAGCACGCTCCAAATTCATCCTGTTTCGCGACCAGATTATCAAAGTACGCTGCATCACACTGTGAAAGTGAAGCCGGTCTGGCTTTCCGACTGGCATATTATTCAAAAGGCGACGCAGCATAGCCCAGAGCGTGTCTGCAACAGGCCAGAACAAATTGCTTAGGATGGCCCAAGCCGATATATCAGGCTCTCTATGCAACAATAGAACCGCATTCCAAGCGATGACAAAGCCAAAACAATACGCTCCCACGTCTCCAAGAAAAATTCTTCCTTTAGGAAAGTTAAACACCATAAAACCTAAGAAGGCGACCACGACGAATATATTCATCGCCAAGAGATCAGCGTGACCGTATTGAAAGGCCAAATATCCAAAAGCGACCATTATCGTTATAGCGATAAACGAGCTAAACCCGTTTAGGCCATCAAATAAATTCAGAGCATGCGTGAACCCTGCCACAGCAAACATCGTAAATAAGAAACCAACCGCTGCTATCTGGAGCAACGGGTCTACATAGGCAATATCCACTCGGTCAATCGTCACCCCAAACCACGCGCTTGCAATGGCAGAACAAAGAGCAGCGATCAAAAGGCGATATTTTGGACTGATCTCATATTTCGTGGTATCCTCGACCAGCCCCGCCAAGAGCAAGGGCAAAGCAGACATCAGTATAATGATAGCTGTTTGATTTTCGGTAATAAAAGATGCAAATGAGACACTGAGCATAATGCGATGCCACCCGAACGAGGTGTTTCAAATCGCCAAGCCGACTGTTTGGCCGTCACATGCCGACCGCCCTCAGCTACAAAGACGGAAGGATATTTTATGGTAGTATATGCACCCACTAGCGATACACAAAAAGTGCACAAAATCGTGTAAATTTCCATTTAATCCCACCAATATGAATCATCGCAAATAAGTCTCGTTAGTATGAGCAATTGTACTCAAATTGGCAATAGTCAATACTCATTGATGAATCAAATGCATGTGATCTAAAAATATCTAGTTTATCAATTTGAGTATTTTCGTGACTCTGAAGATGTCGAAACGAAATCTACAGGCTCAAAAAACGGACAGAAAATTCACTCCTAATCAAGAGATTGATGGCGCAGATCACATGACAGTCTAGCGTCCTTCATCAGCGAATAAAGGCGTCTCCGTACCCTGAATTTCTGATTTTCAAAAGAGCCGATTGTACACTTTGCCCTCCAGAAAAAGGTCCAGCATAGACGATATGATGCAATCTGTTCTTGGTCTCCTTAAGAACACTGTGCGCTGGCACGTTTAAACGATCAAGCGTATTGAGCGTCCGCTGTGCATTTTGAAATACCCCATAGGTTCCAACTTGGATGTAGGTATTGGTACTTTCAGTTGACAAAAATTGGAGCCGACCTGATTGCGAAGTAGGCTGCAAAGTGATTTCGCCCGAGCCGCTTACCTTCAATTCCAGCGCTCCCCGCGCATTGATAAATTGCTCCTGCTGCTCTGCTGAGCGGAATGGATAGTATATCACACGTTTTACAGGCGTAAGGTTGCTCGCCCGCTCACCTGTACGTAATTTACGCGGTACATCCTATGTCCAAACTTGCTCAGACGCCAAAATAC
>WTIQ01000068.1 GCA_011525185.1 Paracoccaceae bacterium
CAGTCGCGCTGTAAAACCACTTTCTTTGCAAAATTTGCTGTAAACATCTTCGGGCGGAAGTCCAAGATATTTTGCGTAGCTTTTCACATAGCCAGCAACGAAGCTTTTCGTTTCAAAAGCTCCTGTATTGCAGTCCTCGATCGCAGAAACGTAAGACGCTCTGATACGTAATTCCCGCTGAACGTCCATTAACGACTTGCCTAAGGTCGCGCGCTCTCCACGCAAAACGTCGCCCAGCTTCAGTTCGTAATCATCAAATCCTTTTATCGTTCCTTCAAATCCTTGACTGTTTTCAGTCAGAATTTCACTACTCATCTACTCTTTTGCCCCATCCCAGATTGAACCCGAACTCCAACGAATCGTTAAAGTTTTAGACACCAACGTTTTGGTAACACATTATGTGCCAAATTGCACGTGGCTTTGTTATTACACGGCTATTTCGGTACGATTCAGCGCACAGTGAGACCAAAGGGCATCAATAGCATTCAGAAGCGCGTCAATCTCGGCTTTGCTATGAACAGGAGACGGCGTAAAGCGCAGTCGTTCAGTGCCCTTTGGAACGGTTGGGAAATTGATCGGTTGCACGTAGATGCCAAAATCGTTGAGCAGCATGTCAGAGAGCTGTTTGGTATGGACAGGGTCCCCTACCACGAGAGGAATAATGTGACTGCCGTGATCGACTATGGGCAGTCCGAGCCCACGCAAACGTGTCTTCAAAATGCGAGCTGTTTCCTGATGCTTTTCTCTAAGTATCTGATCTGATTTCAAAAAACGAACCGATGCGGTAGCGCCAGCAGCAATTGCTGGAGCGATGGATGTCGTGAAAATGAAACCAGGCGCGTAGGACCTAATCGCGTCGCATACTTTAGCGCTTGAGGCAATATAGCCTCCCATGGTGCCGTAGGCTTTTGCGAGCGTTCCATTGATGATGTCAATTCGACCCATTAACATGTCACGTTCCGCAACACCTCCCCCGCGCGAACCGTACATACCGACTGCGTGAACTTCGTCTAGATATGTCAATGCGTTGAACTCATCGGCCAAATCGCAAATTGCGCTGATTGGAGCGAAATCACCATCCATTGAATAGATCGATTCAAAGGCAATCAGTTTCGGAGCAGAGGCGTCGTCCGCTTCTAGCAACGTGCGCAGATGTTCCACGTCGTTGTGCCGAAATATGCGCTTTTCACCGCCGTTACGACGGATTCCCTCAATCATCGAGGCATGGTTCAAACTGTCAGAGTAAATGATCAAATTTGGCAAAAGTTTTGCCAATGTACTGAGTGTGGCGTCATTTGCTATAAACGCACTTGTAAACACCAGCGCGGCTTCTTTGCGATGTAAATCAGCAAGCTCCCGCTCCAGATCGCGGTGATACATCGTCGTCCCTGATATGTTACGCGTACCGCCTGAGCCAGCGCCCGTTTTTAGAAGGGCGTCCTGCATCGCATCAAGGACGTCAGGATGTTGCCCCATGCCAAGATAATCGTTCCCACACCACACGGTTACGGGTTTTGTTTCACCATTTTCGCGATGCCACACAGCATGTGGATTCGCGCCTTTTTCACGCACAATATCGATAAAGGTCCGATAACGGCCTTCTTCGTGCAAACGCTCAAGGGCTTGGTCAAAATAGGTCTCGAATCTCACAGCACGCCTCTCACTTCGGCCCAAACCCCTATGTCAGTTCGTCAAAAATGACAAGCGTTGACACTGGGCGGGGCATGGCTCTACAGACTACATATCGACGCACCTATCAACTTAACCCAAGTTCAAAAATGTCCCGATATGAACATATTCCAAAAACGTTATATAACAGGAGCATGACATGACGCTAGCCTCGGTTCTTGCGCGGATTGACGCAGATTTAGAAGTTTCGGTACAAAAATTACTGGATTTACTTCGTATCCCTTCGATTTCCACCGACCCAGCGTTTAGCGAAGATTGCCGCTCGGCTGCGCAATGGCTTGTTCAAGATTTAATTTCGCTTGGTGCAGAGGCCTCTTTGCGTGAAACCCCTGGGCATCCGATGGTTGTGGGGCATTGGGGAAACAACGAACCACAGACTGGGCCGCATGTTTTATTTTACGGCCATTACGATGTGCAACCCATTGATCCTATTGAACTTTGGGATCGTGACCCCTTTGATCCTGCAATAGAAGAGACGTCGAAAGGGAAAGTCATCCGCGGC
>WTIQ01000437.1 GCA_011525185.1 Paracoccaceae bacterium
TCTACGAATATGGCGCACGTGCCGGATTTTGGCGGATCCATCGTCTGCTAAGGCGGTTTGATATTCCTGCAACGGTATTTGGCGTAGCAACCGCCCTTGCCCGAAGCCCCGAGCAATTAAAGGCGATGAAAGAGGCGAATTGGGAAATTGCCAGTCACGGGCTTAAATGGATCGAACATAAAGATATGCCCGAAGACGAAGAGCGTCGCCAAATTCAGGACGCGATCCGCCTTCATACTGAAGTGGTGGGTGAAGCCCCCGTTGGATGGTATACAGGGCGATGTTCAGTAAATACAGTGCCCTTAGTCGCACAAGAGGGCGATTTCTCTTATATCTCAGACAGTTATGCAGATGACCTGCCCTATTGGGTTGAGATCGAGGGCAAAGATCAACTGATCATTCCTTATACGCTGGACGCAAACGATATGCGATTTGCGACGCCACAAGGCTTCAATTCCGGCGATCAGTTTTTCACCTATCTCAAAGACAGCTTTGATGCGCTCTATGCCGAAGGGGAAGAAGGTGCCCCCAAAATGATGTCTGTCGGCTTGCACTGCCGCTTAATCGGGCGCCCGGGCCGAATTATGGCGTTGCAGCGCTTTATCGAATACGCGCTCTCTCATGACAAGGTGTGGTTTGCTCGTCGCAGCGATATTGCCGAGCATTGGCATGAACATCATCCCAACAAACACGTTGAACGACCCTCGCAGATGGACGAAAATCGCTTTGTCGCGCTTTATGGCGGCATCTATGAACACTCTGCTTGGATCGCAAAAGAGGCCTTTTCCTACGAACTTGGCGCGGCACATGATAGCGCAGCAGGAGTACATAGCGTTTTGACGCGGGCCTTCCGCAGCTCATCGGAGGACAAAAGACTGGAAGTTCTACGTGCCCATCCCGATCTTGCGGGAAAATTGACCGCAGCAAAACGTCTGACAGAGGCCTCTACCTCAGAGCAACAGTCCGCTGGCCTTGACGCACTCACAGATCAAGAACGCGAAACCTTTGAAAGGCTCAACAAAGATTACGTGGAAAAGCACGGGTTTCCCTTTATTATCGCTGTGCGCGACCACACAAAAGCAAGCATTTTAGAGGCCTTCGAACACCGCTTGGCGCAAAGTAGCGCACAAGAGTTTCAAACTGCCTGCAGGCAGGTCGAGCGAATTGCCGAGCTACGACTAAAGGAGATGTTTTGATGCAAAACATCGTTACGCGCCCGTTGACGCAAGAGGCTTTCGCTGCCTTTGGGGAAGTGCTCGAATGCGCTGGCTCTCCAGATAAGATCATTAACCAAGGCAAATGCGGAAGATATCATAACCTCGCCGCGCTTGATTTTGTGGAAGGATCCGCTGGTATCAGCCTGTTCAACGCAGACCCGCGCCACCTCCCGCTCGAGCTTGATATGATGGAGCGCCACCCGCAGGGCTCACAAGCCTTTATCCCAATGGTTCATAGCTCTTTTCTCGTCGTTGTGGCAGAGGATGATCATGGTATGCCAGCGCGTCCCAATGCCTTCATTACCGCGCCTGGCCAAGCCGTGAATTACCATCGCAATATATGGCACGGTGTCCTTACCCCCCTCGCGTCACCTGGCCTATTTGCGGTGATTGATCGCATCGGGGACGGAGCAAATCTGGAAGAACATTTTTTTGAAACGTCATATGTGGTCACAGCCACATAAACAAACTCACTACTGCGCATGAAGTTCTGAATAGGAGGAATAAACGACATGACGGACAGTACCACGGTCTCTTACAAAGACCCAAATGTAACACCGCCGCTGAGCGAAAGTATTCCACTGGGAATACAACATGTTCTGGCGATGTTTGTGTCAAATGTAACGCCATCCGTTATTGTTGCGGGTGCGGCAGGTCTGGCCTTTGGTGGACCTGAACAGGTTTATCTGATCCAAATGGCAATGCTCTTTGCTGGGGTCGCAACGCTCTTTCAAACGGTAGGCATGGGTCCAATTGGGGCGCGTCTCCCGATTATGCAGGGAACCAGCTTTGCCTTTGTTGGCATTCTGGCGGGTGTGGCTGCAACCCAAGGACTTGGGGTGGCGCTCACCGCCTGTGTCATAGCTGGGATTATTCACTTTGCACTCGGCTCTGTGATCAGCTCCCTTCGCGGCATCTTTCCCCCCTTGGTGACAGGTCTCGTGATTTTGGCGATCGGTCTTTACC
>WTIQ01000177.1 GCA_011525185.1 Paracoccaceae bacterium
GTTTATGCCCAATGCGTCAGCTTTATTTGTTTCAGATTTTCTCGGAGATATCAGTATTTTGAGCAAAGCGCTTGAGCTGGCATCTGAAGTTCGTGTGCGCGGTGTTGTTCTTCAAATTCTTGATCCCAGTGAGCTGAAGTTTCAATTTTCAGGCCGCGCGATATTTGAAAGCATGCTTGGGAGCGTGGAACACGAAACACTGCAAGCTTCTGATTTGCGCAGCGCCTATCTCAAGCGGCTAACAGCTCGACAAGATGAAATCGAGCATTTATGCAAAGCCGCTGGCTGGCATTTCCTGTGTTCAGACGGTCAAGATAATGTGAGTGTAACACTGCAACGTCTCTGCGTGAGCCTTGGTGGAGAACAACCCTAATGTCGGGCGGTCTGTTGGGATTAGGATTTTTTGCCCCTTGGGTCCTTTTGGGTTTGCTCAGCATACCGCTTCTTTGGATCATTTTTCGCACCCTGCCACCAGTGCCAAAGCGGGTGCAATTTCCAGCTGTTCGTCTCTTGATTGGGCTTCGTGATGATACCCAAACCAGCGCTCATACGCCTTGGTGGCTCTTGGTGTTGCGCTCTTTGCTTGTGGCAAGCGTTATCTTGGGCTTGGCAGGGCCTTTGTTGAACGACAGACGTGGCACGGTTGGTGCTGATAGACTGGTTATTATTGTCGACAATTCGTGGGGGTCTGGGCAGGACTGGGCGGCGATGCAAGTCCAACTCGACAGTGCAGTCTCACAGGCTGCAATCGCAGGTCAGGATGTGGCTATCGTCGATGTGGCCCAATTTGAGGGGCCGCTGGTGTTTCGTCCAGCGACGCTTTTGGAACAAGAAAGAGCCGTTTACGAGCCGCAAGCTGTCGATGGAGCATGGCCCGTGATTAGTGCAGAGCTTGTCAAAGAGGAGATCAAGGATCATGACACCTTTTGGATATCAACTGGGCTCGATCATGGGGCAGTTTCGGAAACCCTTTTGACGCATTTAAGCACAAAAGGTGAAGTGACAGTATGGCAGAGCGATACAGTGCATGTAAGTTCGTCTGAGGTCAGCGTTAAAGATGATGTTATCCTTGTAACGCTTCAACGTTCAAAGCCAAAGATGGCCTATTCCTCCTCTTTATTGGTGCATGGGACCGATCCCTCTGGGGTGCCTGTCATCCTACAGCGTTTCCCTGTGGCTTTTGAGGGAGGTGAAACCTTAAAGGACATTGAGGTATCCCTGCCGCTTGAGTTGCGCAATCGGGTCACCCATTTTGCTGTGGAAGGCCAAACGCACGCGGCAGCGCGCTTTTTGCTGGCAGATCAGCTGCGTCGCTCTGAAGTGGCGATATACAGCGCTACGGATAATTCGGAACTCATGGAATTGTTGCAAGCGACGCATTATGCCAAGCGAGCCCTTGATGGTGCTGCAAAAATTTTGGAGGGGCCAATAAAGGATATCCTTCTTGCAAACCCAGCTATGGTTTTAATGTCTGACATCACCTCTCTAGACGCCTCCGATGACGTGGCAGACTGGGTGAGAAAAGGGGGTACGCTTGTGCGATTTGCGGGACCGAAACTGGCCGCAGTGGATCGCCAAATCTTGGCTGATGATCCCCTTTTGCCTGTGATGCTGCGCCAAGGGGGGCGTCGTTTGGATGGGGCGATGACTTGGGGCGAGCCAAAGAAAATGGCATCTTTTGATGACGACGGGCCCTTTGCAGGCTTAAGCGTGCCGCAAGATATTTTGATTTCACAACAGGTTTTGGCAGAGCCAAGTCCAAACCTTGCACAGCAAACGATAGCCCGATTGGAGGATGGGACCCCCTTGGTGACGCGCAACACATTAGGACTTGGGCAAGTGGTTTTCTTTCACGTCACGGCCAATGCGAGCTGGTCTAATTTGCCTCTCTCGGGCTTATTTCCGCAAATGTTGGAACGTTTGACAAAACGGGGGAGTTTTGGCGTGGAAACAGTCCTTGATCCAGATTTGCTCTGGGTGCCAGAATGGATCGTTGATGGATATGGGCGCCTCTCACGGACGAGCAAACTCGCTGGTGTGCAAGGAGAGCTTCTGAATTCAGAGGGGTTCACAGCAGTGACCCCGCCTGGACTTTATGCAAGTGGCGAGTTGCTTTTGTCGCGTAATCTCGCAAAAACACAAGATCATTTAAAACCAGCAGATTGGCCCAGAAGCGT